>JAYVMG010000651.1:0-15115 GCA_043759095.1 Acidobacteriota bacterium
CGGTCGACGGCCGGCGGCACGTGGACATCGGCCGCGTCGAGCAGACGATCCAGAAGCGCGCCCTGCTCTACGACAAGAACGGCGAGGAGCACTACAACATCATCTCGGCGCTGCACAAGTCGATGCGCAACAGCGATCCCGACGCATCCGTCTACTGGCTGGCGCGGATGGTCGAGTCCGGCGAGGATCCGCTCTACATCGCGCGCCGCCTGGTGCGCTTCGCCTCGGAGGACATCGGCAACGCCGATCCGCAGGCGCTGACCGTGGCGGTGGCGGCGAAGGAGGCGGTCCACTTCATGGGCATGCCCGAGGGGAACACCGCGCTGGCGCAGGCGGCGCTGTATCTGGCAACCGCGCCGAAGAGCAACGCGGTCTACGAAGCCTACAGTCGCGCGGCCGAAGACGCCCATCGCGACGTCGCGCAACCAGTGCCGCTCCACCTGCGCAACGCGCCGACGAAACTGATGAAGGATCTCGCGTACGGAAAGGGTTACAAGTACGCGCACAACGAGGCGGATGCGATCGCCGACATGTCGTGCCTGCCGAGCGCGCTCGAAGGGCGCAAGTACTACGAGCCGAAGGAGCGCGGCTTCGAGAAAGAGATCAAGCGGCGCCTCGACGGCTGGGACGAGATCAAGAAGAAGCGGCGCCCCTGAGTCGAACGGTCATCGCTGCCAGACTGCGATTGCGCTCTCCTTGAACGCAGAGACCGCAAAACTCGCAGAGTGAGGAAAAACCGGTCGTCTCGATTCGGACGGAGCGTTCCTCGACGGTTCAGTCAGACCCGCAGCCTTCCCTAGCCGCTCTGCTTTACATCGATCGAGACCGACGTCACGTGGTTCGCGTCGTAGCCTGGATACGCCTGGCGCGCCGCCTGGTCGCGATTTCGTCCGACGGCAACAGCGTTCGACCGCGCCGGGCGCGCACGCCGAGCACTTGGAAGTAATTGCCGGTGACGATCTCCGCCCATATCGAGCGCGACGCGCGGTCCCGGCCGAGGCCGACAGTCGCCACGACCGAGCCCATGAGGCCGTTGAACGCGCGCTCGTGGTCGCGCAGGTACTGATAATCGGGATACGAGACGCGAAGCGGGCGGCCCGAGCTCGTTTCGCGAAACACCGAGACGAGCTGGGACGATCCCTCCACACCGGCGACTGGCGTGAGCGCGAGGCCCTTCAGCAGCGTGAACACCGCGGCGTTGAGCCCGATGCCGAGCGTCAGTACGCCGACGACGGCCAGGGAGAACACCGGGTTCTTCGCGAGCGCGAACGGCGTAGCGGACATCGCTCGCCTGGTGGTGCAGGAGTTCCAGCCACCACGGCGTCCAGACACGCCTCGCCGCTTCTCTGGTGTGCGCGACGTTGCCGAAGTCTTTCAGTGAATCCAGCTGTGCGCCGCGGGGATCCGCGCCATCGGCCACACGATCGTCGGCGGCGATCTTCAGATGCGATCGGATTTCTTCCTGAAGATCGTCTTCATCGAGACGGCGTCGCGTCCACCGTAACCACCACGGCATGAGCTACTCCTGGGAACCTCGCGCGACAGCAGGTTTCATCACGCGGCTGATCGCGTTTACGAGCTCGGTCCACCGCGATTCCTCGCGCACGAGCTGTTTTTTTCCTTCGGGCGTGAGGCGGTAGAACTTCGCCCGCTGGTTCGCATCGGTCTGGCCCCATTTCGCGGTGACCCACCCTTTCTTGGCGAGCCGCTGGAGCGCGGGATAGAGCGAGCCGGCTTCAACCTGCAGAACCTCGGACGACTGGGCACGGATGGCCTGCCCGATCGCGTAGCCATGCTGCGAGCCCCACTGCAGCGTCCGGAGGATCAGCATGTCGAGGGTCCCGTGGAGCAGGTCGGTGCGGGCGTCGGAACGTGTCGAATGCAGGGCCATGGTATAGAGAGTCTATAGCCTTCGACGTTGCGAGTCCATAGGGTGTTCCCGCCATGAGCCTCCCGGGAACATGTTATAGACGCTCTACGTCTTAGGGTATAGACAATCTATGGCCAGAGGAGACGACCGACGCACTCGCACCCGGGGGGACGGCTGGCCCTGCTCTTGATCTGCGTCGCGGCCGTTCCGCTCAGCGCGCAGGCCTCTCGTGGCGGGCCGCTGTTCGACGCCGGCGACTGGGCCGGCGCGAAGGCGGAGTTTTCCGCGTCAATCCATCGCAACGATCGCGACGCACGCGCGCACTACTATCTTGGGCGGCTCGCGATGCTCGACGATGACGCCGATGCGGCAGCGGCGCAGTTCGAACGGGCCTGGGCGCGCGACCAGGCGCAGCCGTTCGAGCCGTACATCAAGAAGCATCCGGACGATCCGTACGGCAACGGGCGGATCGCGGCGCTCTCCGGCCAGCAACTGGATCGCGGCCAAAAAGGGATCCGGGCATTCATCGCGAAGCCGCCGAAAGACGCCGGCGCCCTCGTGCTCTCGGGCGCGTACCGCCGGCTTGGCCTGATTCTGGAATTCGAAGAAGAACACGCCGAGGCGCGCAGCGCCATCGAGCATGCGCTCATCCTCGATCCGCGGAACGAGGAAGCGATGAAATGATTCTTCACGTCAGCGCGGGAAGTTCCTGGTGGCTCTTCGCCGCCGCGAGCCTGATCCTGTTTCTGCATATCGCCGGGGGGACCGTTGGGATCATCTCCGGCGCGGTCGCGTTGCTCGCCCGCAAAGGCGGACGCCTGCATCGCATTGCGGGAACGGTGTTCTTCGTGTCCATGCTGATCATGGCCACGATCGGAGCAGCCGCATCGCCCTTCTTGCCTGTGCCGTCCATGACCAATGTCGCGGCCGGCACCCTGACGTTCTACCTGGTCGCCACGGGATGGGTGGCGATCAAGCGGGAGGATGGACGCATCGGACGCTTCGAGAAAGTGGGGCTTGGCATCGCGTTGGGGGTCGTCGCCGCCGGCGTGATCTTCATCCTCATGGCGATGAACAGCCCGACCGGCAGACTCGGTGATACACCGCCGCAAGCCTTCTATGTCTTCGCGATCGTGGGCGCGATTGCCGCCGCCGGAGACCTCAAGATGATTCTGCGCGGCGGCCTCTCCGGCTCCGCGCGGATCGCGCGCCATCTCTGGCGCATGAGCGTGGCGCTGACCATCGCATCGGGCTCGTTCTTTCTGGGACAGCAGAGGATCATGCCGGTCTCCATGCAGGGATCGCCGTGGCTCTTCGTGCCGGTGTTCGCGCCATTGCTGTTGATGGTCTTCTGGCTGATCCGTGTGCGGGTCAGGAGATGGCGCATCTGGCTTGGGAGCCTGCTCGCCATTGCTGTGTCGGGTGGTGCGCTGTTCGGTTACTTCGTTTACTCGCCCGAGCCCGAGGTTCCGCAACTGGCCGGCACGCTCACTAGGGTGACCATCGAGGTGGACGGGCTGACGCGGATTTACCGCACGTATGTGCCGCGGGATCTACCGAAAGGGGCACCGGTCGTCGTGGTGCTGCATGGTTCTGGCGAAAACGGCGCGCAGATGCGAATTGAAACCGGATATGGATTCGAGCGCCTCGCCGACGAACATCACTTTGCCGTCGTTTATCCCAACGCGCTCGAGCACGGGGGCGATTGGAACGCGTGCGGCACTGTCGGTGACGTCCGCGCGAATGGGCCCGGCATGGACGATGTGGGGTTCTTAACGAAGGTGGTCGACAAGCTCGTCACTGAGATCGGTGTCGACCCGGGTCGCGTGTTCGCGGTCGGCAGTTCTCGCGGCGGCTTCATGGCCTTCCGTCTTGCGCTCGAAGCGCCGTCCCGGTTTCGTGCGGTCGCAGCGGTATCGGCCAACGTGCACACGCCGGACAACTTCAAATGCAAGCCCGCGCAGAACGGTACTTCTTCCATCATGATCATGAACGGCACCGCGGATCCGCTGGTCCCGTTCGATGGTGGCCAGGTGAACCTCTTCGGATTGTCTTACAAGTACGGCAAGGTGGTGTCGTCGCGCCAGTCAGGCCAGTATTTTGCCGGCCTCAACCAAATCGCCGGCACGCCTGCGACGCACGAGACTATCGTCGCCGGCGGTGTTCGCGTCGAGCACGTGCTTTGGCGCAACGATTCGAGAGTGGAGGTGGAACTCGTGGCCATTCACGGCGGCGGACATGGCATCCCTCAGCCATACCGGCGCCATCCGCGACTACTGGGTCCGTCACCCAGCGAACCCAACGGACCGGCCTTGATCTGGGCCTTCTTCGAGCGACAGCGGCCATGAGAGGCACACACACATCTAGCGAGGAGAATATCTAGTGAAAGACAACGTTCTGTTAACCCTCGCGTCTCTGCTTTCGATCCTCTTGCTGACGCTTCACATTACGGACGACATCGTCCGTGGGATCTCGAAGGCTGAGGCCTCAAACACTGCGCTGCTCGTCCTCGTGGTGTTCCTGTACGGGACGCTCGTGCTGGCCGAACGGCGATCGGGGCACGTCATCATGCTGCTCGTCGGGTTGTTCGCGGCAGCCATGCCAGTCGTCCACATGCGCGGGACACATTACGGCGAGATCGCCCAGTCCATCGGCGGCTTCTTCTTCGTCTGGACACTCTGGGCGCTCGGCGGGCTCGGGGGCCTCACCTTCATCCTCTCGGCGCGCGGACTGTGGAGCCTGCGACCGGGCCAGCCCCGGTAGTCCGGCAACTCGAACACAGAAAGGCCCGTCGCACCGCGGAAGTGATCGGCGCGGATCGGGTTCCGCCGGCGGCCGTCGTGCCCCGTCCTCTATTCAAGGCGAACCGCCCAGCATCCAAATGGAGCCGACGCGCCGATTCTCCCGTGTCGTCGTGTCGCCATGGCGCGCGGGCCGGCTCGCGGACGATTTGCAAGCGGGCGCAGCTGCTGGTTAACAACTGCGCCGGATGATGACGCGCTTTCTACTTTTCCACCAGACTCAAGACACTACCCGGTCGGCACGCCTTGCGCTTCTACATGTAGTGCGATATATGTAGAAGACCGAGGTGTACGGTGCCGGACAAATCCGATCTCCCCCAGGGCACGCTCGACCTGTTGATCCTCCAAGTGGTGGCCGCCGGGGCCATTCACGGCTACGCCATCGCGCAACGCCTTCAGCTGATCTCGCGCGACGTCGTGCAGGTGCCGCAAGGCTCGCTGTATCCGGCCCTCCACCGGCTTGAAAACCGCGGACTGCTGACCGCGGACTGGAAGACGTCGGACACCGGTCGCGAGTCGAAATTTTATCGCCTTACACCACAAGGACGAAAGCAGCTGAAGGCAGAGGCCGCCAGCTGGCTGCGGTTAACGGAGGCGATCGAACTCATTCTCAAGCCCTCGGGAGGATCGCGATGACCTGGTGGCGCCGCCTGCTCCGGCAACCGGCGCTCGAGCGGGAGCTCGATGCCGAACTGCGCGACCACGTCGAACGTGAGATCGCAGATCGCGTCCGCGCCGGCGAATCAGAAGCCGACGTGCGGCGCCAGATGCGGTTGACGTCCGGCGGCCTCGATCAGGTGAAGGAGGTCTGCCGCGATGTCCGTCGCCCGCCCGCTCTCGCCGATTTAGTGGCTGACGTGCGATTCGCGTGGCGCATCCTCGCCAGGAACGGATGGGCCACGGCCGGCGCCGTTCTCACGCTCGCGCTGGCGATGGGCGTGGCGAACACGACCGTCATCAGCACGTACGCGGCCCTGTGGCGCGACTTTCCGTTCGAGCGCCCGGACCGCATTGCGATCATGCGGACGGTCGATGCGCGCGGCCGAGAGGCCGGCCTCTCGTTTGCCGACTACCAGGATTGGCGCCGCGACGCGCAGGGGTTCGACGGCCCGACGGCTGCCTTTGCGATCGCCGCGATCAGCTTGGGTCGCGACGGCGCCGCACCCGAGCAGTTTGACGGGCTCTATGTGTCGGCCGCCACGTTCTCCGTGCTCCGCGTCAAGCCTCAGCTCGGTCGCGACTTCTCGGCGGCTGACGACCGTCCCGGCGCCGAAGCCGTGGCGATTATTTCGAGCAGCATCTGGAAGAGCCGTTACGCGGCCAGCCGCGACGTGCTGGGGCGCAAGGTCACGGTGAACGGCGCCATTCCCGCGACGATCATCGGCGTCATGCAGGACGGCGTCCGCTTCATCGACTTCACCGACGTCTGGCTGCCGCTGGCGCAGATGCCGGGGTTGGCCGCGCAACGGCGCGACTCACGGCAGTTGATGATGATCGGCCGCCTCCCCGACGGCGCAGACCTCGACCGCGTGCGAGCCGAACTCTCACCCATCGCAGCGAACCTGGCCCTGGAGCATCCGGACACGAACAAGGACATCCGGCCGCTCGTCAACACACTGCTCGAGGCCTACAACGGAGGGGCGACGCTGACCGAATCCTCGGTCTTCCTGCCGCTGCTGGCCGCCGCCTTCGTCCTGCTCATTGCCGCCGCCAATCTGGCGAATCTGCTGCTGGCGCGCGCGGCGTATCGATCGCGCGAGATCGCGATCCGGCTGGCGATCGGTGCCACGCAGTGGCGGATCGTACGCGGGCTGTTGATCGAGAGCCTGCTGCTGGCATCGGTGGCGTGGGTCCTGGCAGTCGGGGGCTCATGGCTCGCGTTGACGTTCTCGGCGTCTCAGACCGCCCCGCATTTGCCCTACTGGCACCTCAAGATGGACGTCCGCCTTCTGGGAACACTGGCGACCATCGCGCTTGTCACCACCGCACTCTTCGGCCTGGCGCCCGCCATCTACGCCTCGCGTCGCGCGACCGCCGATGGACTCAAGGACGGTGGGCGTCTGAGCACACCTCCGAAGGTGCGGCGCTGGACCCACGCACTGCTCGTCGGGCAGTTCGCCATCACGCTGGCGCTCCTGAACGGCGCCGGATTGGCCGCCAGACGGTTCGTCAATTTCTATGCGCTCGACCGCAACGTGCAAACGTCGGATACGGTGACCACAGTCATTCGACTGCCGGCCAAGACCTATACGACGCGTGATCAGCGGATCGCGTTTCACGAGCAGCTGAAGGCTCGCCTGCTGTCGGTGCCCGGAGTGACGGCGAGTACGGTCGCCAGCGCGGCGCCGTTCTCGCCGGCTGGAGGGCGGCAGCTCACGTCAATCGACGGGCGGCCGACGACCCAGCCTCCGCCGGACGTCATGACCGTGCTCGTGGAGCCGGCCTACTTCCAGGGTGTCGTCCGCGGTCTCGTCATCGGCGAGTCTTTCTCCGAACTGCACGGGACTCCCGGGCACGAGGCAGCGATCGTTAACCAGCAATTCGCCAGCGTGTACCTCGGCGACGGGAATCCGATCGGTCGCCGCATCGAGATCCGGCCGCCAACGGCCCAACGGACCTACCTGAGAGAAGCTGACGCGCCTGCGCCACCGGTGTCGGTGGCAATCATCGGCGTCGCCCCAGACGTTCGTCAGGTGCGCGACGTCGTCCCCATCGTGTATCTGCCGTTTCGTGCCGAGGCGCCGGCCGCGGTCGCGTTGATCGTGCGCGGCTCCGGCGGGTCGGGCCCCCTCGTCCCGGTCGTCCGTGACGCCGTGAACGCCATCGATCCTGATCTCGCGCTTGGCGTCGTGAGAACGCTCGACGAACTCCGCGATCGCTCGAGAGCAGGCCCGGCCGATATGGCATCGCACTTCGCGACGATCGGCGGCCTGGCGCTCGTCTTCTCCGGCGTGGGCCTCTACTCGGCGATGGCGTACGCCGTGAGACGCCGCACGCAGGAGATTGCGGTCCGGATGGCGCTCGGCGCCGAGGCCGCGCAGGTGCGCTGGCTGTTCCTCAAGACCGGCGCCTGGGTCATCACTGCCGGCGTGGTCCTCGGGGTGCCTGCCGCACTTCTTGTCGGTGGGCTGCTGCAGAAAACGTATGTGCGCACCGAGGCGCGCGACCCCGTGACGCTCATCTTGACGATCGCCCTCCTCGCGATCGTTGCGCTGGTCGCGTCCGTCGTCCCGGCGCAGCGCGCGACGCGCCTCGAACCGACCGCCGCATTGCGGATCGAGTAAGCGTCGACGCCGAATGTCGAACCGCGGCTCGTGGAGGCACCGATGCTAGAGGCACGACACCTCGTGAAGCGATTCTTCGGGACTGCGGTCGTGAGCGACGTCAGCTTCGACGTTCGTGCTGGCGAAGTGGTCGGTTATCTTGGCCCGAACGGATCCGGAAAGAGCACGACGGCGAAGATGCTCACGGGCCTGCTCGAGACATCGGCAGGCACCGTGCTCTTCGATGGACACGACATCGCACGCGACCCGGTCGCCTTCCGCCGGCGCCTCGGCTACGTCCCGGAAGAACCCAACCTCTACACCTTTCAGTCGGCGATCGAGTACCTCGAGCTCGTCGGACGGCTTCGCGAACTGCCGTCGGCGCTCCTGACGCGAAAGATCGGTGCGCTGCTCGAGCTGTTTGGCTTGTCGCACGCGGCGAGCCAGGACATCGGCTCGTACTCCAAGGGCATGAAGCAAAAGGTGATGATCATTGCCGCGCTGCTGCACGATCCGGATGTCCTCGTCCTCGACGAACCGGACTCCGGCCTCGATGTGACGGCGACGCTGGTGCTGCGGCATCTTGTGATCGCGCTCGCCAGACGCGGGAAGGCAGTGCTCTACAGCTCCCACGTCCTCGAGTTGGTCGAAAAGGCATGCGATCGAGTGGTCGTGATTCATCGTGGGAGCGTCGTCGCCAATGACACGGTAGAGGCCCTCCAGCGTCTGATGAGCCGCGGTTCGTTGGAGGAAGTGTTCTCGCAGCTCGTGCTTCGCGTGGATCCTGAACGAACGGCAGCGGACATCGCCGACGTGGCCGCCGACCATGCGTGATCGCCTTCTGGTCCGCCATTTCCTGTGGCGTTTCCTGGAACACGACCTCATCTCGCCGAACGCCGATCGACATGTCGTGCTGTCGGCTTTCGCTGGAACGCTGGTCGCCGTCAGCCTGTTCCTCGCGATACTGATCGCCACGCCGTATCAGTTCTCCCCAGACATGCCTCCCGGAATGATGTCGCTCAGTTCGCTTGACGACCGCTTTCTGTTTACGTCAGCGTCGATGCTGGTGATGGCACTGGCGGCGGTCGCCCAATGGGATGCCCTCACGCTCGATGCGCGGGACACCGCGGTTCTCGGCGTGTTGCCGATTCCGCGAGCCGTGATCGTCCGTACGAAGTTCATGGCGGTCGCGGTGCTGGCCATCGGCGTGGCTGTCGCCTGGAATCTTGCGCCGACCCTCTTGCGGTTCGTGGCGGTGCCTTCCAAGTTGGGAGTGAGTCTGGCGGGCGCGCTGAGACTGACCGTGGCTCACGGTGTGGTGACCCTGGCCGCCGGTGCGTTCGGCTTTCTCGCGGTGCTCGCCCTGCGGGAAGTGATGTCCGCGATCATGGGACAGGCCCGATTCCAGGGGATCTCTGCCGCCGTGCAGGCCGCTCTGATCGTGGCGCTCGTGACCGCGTTGCTCCTCCTGCCAGGAGCCTACACAGGCGTGGCGCGCCACTGGCTGGCACCAGGAGGCCTGAGGGCAACGGCCCTTCCGCCTCTATGGTTCGTCGGGCTGAACGAAACGCTCGCGGGATCGGTGATCGACACCCTGCCGCGTACCCGCCCGTCGTGGTTCCCGCCTAGATTGGTCGTCACGGAACGCGACGCAACCGACCTGTATCGCAGTTTGTGGCCGCGCTATCAAGAGCTGGCATCGATTGCGATCGCGGCGTTGGTCATCGTCAGCGTCGTTGCAAGTGCGGCGTGTCTGTGGAACAGCCGCAGACTTCCAGTGGCCATTGTTCGTCGTGCTCGCAAGGATGGGGCAACAGGTCGCGCATGGAAATGGACGGTAGCTCACGTGATCGCCACAACCTCACTCCGTCTGGCGGGGTTTTCTTTCACGCTGCAGACGCTGTCGCGGCAGGTCTCCCATCGTCTCGCGCTGGCATCTTCCGTGGCCGTTGGACTCTCCCTCGTTCTCATTACCGCGCGCGGTCGCGTACTGGAAATCGGGACCGACGTTGGGTCGATTCCATTGGCCGTCCTGGCCGCACAATCGCTTCTGCTCGCCAGCGTGCTCACTGGCTTTCGCCACGCGGTGCGTATTCCGGCGGAACTCCGGGCGAGCACCACGTTCAGTCTTGCTTGGGCGGGGAACCTGACGCCGTACGTGTCTGGCGTGAAGCTCGCGGGTTGGATGGCGCTCGTCTTGCCGATACTCGCAGGCCTTTTCGTCTGGCACGCCACAATCCTCGGCGCCAGACTCGCGGCGCTTCACCTCGGCGTCGGCCTTGTCGAGTCCGCGCTCCTGATGGAAACGCTATTCGTGCGCTATCGGCTCGTGCCGTTCGCCAGCGGCTACGTACCGAGCGGCGACCTGAGGTTACGCGGCGTTGCGTCTGCAGCGGCCCTGTTCTGTGTGTCGTTTGCTATGGCGTGGGTCGAGCGCTTTGCGTTGACGGCTACAGCAGGATACCTGACGCTCCTCGTCATCGTGGTTGGACTCAGTGCGGGGGTGATGGCAGTCGATCGCGCATCGCGCCGGCCAGTAACCCCGCTCGATCTCGACGAGCCAACGCCGTTTCCCACCCAGCGATTGGATCTCGCGAGATGAGTGTGCGGTGATACCCAGCCGCGGCCGATGGACGAGATCAAGAAGGAGCGGCGCCGCTGAGGCTGTGCAATCCGGGACAGCATCCAACCGAATCACGCGATAGCGTAACAGTCGGCGTCAACGCGGTTACGTGTCCTCGAATTCGAAAGGTTGTGTGCGATGAATATTGTCGTTCTCTTGATCGTCCTGTTGCTGTTGTTCGGCGGTGGCGGCTTTTACATGGGCGGCCCGATGGTCGGCGGCAGCCTTGGCGGGATCATTCTGCTGGTCCTGATTGTCATGCTGTTGACAGGCAGACTCGGTGGACGCGGCTAGCCGCCAACGGCAGGACTAGCGCGACGGGCAGCGCCCCTCGATCGGGCGCCAGCCCTCGACGTCGATACTGAGCTGGTTGGCGACCGGGCTACCCAGGCCGCCGCCGAGTCCCGGTCCGGGCCCAACTCGAACGCCTCCGCCAATGCCGACGCCGTCCGGCTTGAACTGGCCTTTCTTCGTGATGCCGGTGATCTCGATCATCGCCCCTTCCTGAGCTTTCATCTCGGCGATCAGTTTCTTCGGCCCGTTCATTCGAAAATGCAGGCCCTCGGGAACAGAGAGACTGCCGGGCTCATCCTGCGTGCGACGGCCAGCCGTGAAGATATAGCCCCGGGTACATCCGGGCACCGACACCCGCGCCGAGTCTTTCGGCACGCGTGTCTGTTCCTGTGCAGTGACCGGTCCACTCAACACGGCGACAGCAACAACAAAGACGACGGGGGTTCGCATGAGACACTCCACGGATTCAGAGAGCGCGGCGCGGCGCGTCACCACGTTCTACTGCTTATTGTAGACCCGCGTGCTGACCGCCCTGCCGCTCGCCGTCTTGGTGACCAGCGTCATCGTCTTGCCGTCCTTCGACACGACGCTGTGCGACGTCTGCGCTACCTTGCCGCGCATCTTGATCGTCGCATCCGACATCCAGCCATCGCCGGTCAGCGCAATCGTGTCTCCGGCGGCGCCACTGTACGGGTAGTCCTTGCCGTCGAACTTGGCCCGGTAGCCGGTCGGCTGCTTGTTCCCGTCGCGCAGCACGACGTCGGCGGTCAACTGCAGGCCGCCGTCATCGGTCGCGAGATACGTCCGCGTTTCGCTCCCAGGGGCCTGCCCCTGCTGGTAGCTCGAGTGCGCGAGGTCGAGCCTCCACGTGCCGATGCGCGGGTTGACCTGCGCGAACGCAGGTTGCGACAGCACACAGACCACGACGGCGAGGCATGCGACAACGACGGATCCCTTGAAATGCTTCATGCTGTTCTCCTTCATGCAGCATGAACGAAGCTGATCGCGGTGTCTGTGCTGTTGAGGACACACTGAACCCGAGCAGATGAACGGCAGATGACAGGCGAACTGTATAGAATTCGTGGTTGAGGAGATTCCCGATGTACCGATTTTCAGCAGCCGTTCTGACGTGCGCGATTGCATTCGGCGTCGCCGCCGGTTCGGCTCAAATACCGGCGACCAGCGCACCCTACAAGATCCTGAAAACCGCAAAGGTCGGCGGTGAAGGCGGCTTTGACTACATCTATGCTGACGTCGCCGGACGCCGACTGTACATTCCCCGCGGCGGCACGCGAGCGACTCCGGCCGCCGACACGGCACCAGCCGTCGCGGCGGTCCCGGGACGGATCACGGTCTTCAATCTCGACACGCTCGCGCCGGTCGGCGAAATTCCCGACACCGGCGGGAACGGCGTGGCCGTCGATCCGAAGTCAGGCCACGGCTTCTCCAGCAGCAGCCCGGTCTCGATGTTCGACACGAAGACACTGACGGTGATCAAGAAGATCGATGTCGGCACGGCACGCCCGGACGGCATCCTGTTCGACAGCTTCAACGACCGTGTCTACGTCTTCAGTCATCCGACAAAGAACGCGGTCGTGATCGATTCCAAAGACGGCACGGTCGTCGGCACAATCGATCTGGGCGGCGTGCCGGAGCAGGCCGTCGCCGACGGCAAAGGCACGTTGTGGGCGGTGATGCAGGATGCGCTTGGCAGCGTCACAGCGGTCGACGTCAAGACGATGAAGGCGACTGCACACTACCCGCTTGGCGACATCGGTGGCTGCAACGGGCTCGCGCTGGATGCGAAGAACCACGTGCTCTTCGCCGCGTGTGCCATCTCGGGCAACCCGCCCGTACAGCCGCCGAAGCCGACGATGGTGATCCTGAGCGCGGTCGACGGCAAGATCCTGACAACGCTGCCACTCGCCGGCGGCTCCGACGGTGCGGCCTTCAACCCCGACACGATGGAAGCGTTCAGCACACACGGCAACGGCACGCTGACGATCGTCAAGGAGAAGAGCCCGACCAGTTTCGAGGTCGAGCAGAATCTGCAGACGATGAATGGCGCGCGGACGGTGACATTCGACAGTAAGACGAATCACATCCTGACGATGAGCATCGAGCGTGGGCCGGCGCCGCCGCCGCCACCAGGAGGTGGCCGCGGAACCCCCGGCGCCGCTGTGCCGGGTTCGTTCACGATCCTCGTCGTCGGCAAGTAAGGCGTTCCCAGCGCCATTCCTCTACCGAGTTTCATTGTGTGTCTTTCGCGAGTCTGCGATCATGGCATCCGACATGGAACCACGACGCTACCGAGCCGGTGAATCGATCGAGGATTTCTGCCGCGCGTGCAAGACAGATCGCCTGCACACGGTGGTCGCCTCAGACCCTGAGGGCCGCCCGATCCGCGTCGACTGCGGCTACTGCCACAGCGAGCACAACTACCGTGGCGGCGGTCGCATTGGCGCTGGGCCGTCATCCGGCGCCACAGAACGTGGCGCCCCACACCAGTCCCCCGGGCGGGCACACGGGTCCGCGCCTACGTTGCAACGCGAACCATTCCCGATCGTCAGCGAACGCGAAAGGACAGGACCGCCGATGACGCCCGACCACGACGTCGATCTCGAGCTGCTGCTCCGCCGGATCATTCGCGAGGAAGCTGGGATCACGCCGGTCGCGCCGGCGGAGAAATGGCGCGGCGGCACTCTCGTGCTGCGGCCCGGCGCCGCCGGCCTCCAGGAAAAGACGTGGCCGATTGAAACGTTCTTCCACAAAGTCGTGATGCTGCGCAATCGGTTGCGGACGCTCGAGCAGCACGTCAACAGCGCGGACCTGACCGACGATGTGAAGGTGAAACTGCAGGGATATATCAGCGGCTGCTACGGCACGCTAACCAGCTTCAACGTGCTGTTCGCTGAGGAAGAAGATCAGTTCAAGGGCGCCGGAGCCGACTAGTCCGCAAAGCTGAAGCTTTGCGCCACGTTCGGTGTGGCGCAGCGCTTTTAGCGCTGCGTGACCCTGATCGGCGCGCGCTCGACCTGCTGTGGCTGTTCCATCGTGCGCACCGCGAGAAACAATCCGTTGGCGCGCAGCGCCTCGCGATCGGGGGGCGACAGCACGACGATGCCTGCCGATTCGCTGGCCCTGTCCGTCATCAGCGTGGCCAGCGCGGGGCCGGCGCGTCCTCGATGCACCGAGGCCACGAGCGGCTTGGTCGACATCGCATCCCACGCGAGCGTGCCGGCCAACGGGTCGAACGAAAACGTGACGTGCGCGCCGTTCAGGTTCACGACAAAGTTGAGCGGCGAGGGTGCGCGACCGTTCACGAGCGCCGGCGTCGCCGGCGGCGGACGCCGCGGATGCGTCGCCTGTTCGTACGCAAACGCCACCGCGAGCAGCCTGGGTTCGCTCCACGCAGCACCCATCAGCTCGACGCCCACCGGCACGCCATCGTCTGTAAAACCGGCCGGCATGCCGATCGCCGGCAGCCCGGTGCTTGGACTCAACTGACAGTTCTCGCTGCCCCGCTGCGGCTCGCCGATGATCGCAGCCTTCCGGCGCAGCGTCGGGTACGCCAGCGCGTCCAGGCGTTGCTCACCCATCGTGCGTGTGACCAGCGCCAGTAACTCGGTCCGCTTCGCGCGCGCCTGCACGACGTCTGGCGTATCGGGTGACGTTCTCGCATGGCGCCGCTTAAAGTTCGTCTCGAGCGCCGAGGAGTAATCGCCACGCTCGAGGATCTCGCCGAGCGAGTGGACCGGAGCGTTCGGCCAGCGCGAGAGGTACTCGATCAGATCGAACTTGAACTCGGCGTCGATGAGACTCGAGCCGCGCATCTGCTCGTCGATGCCCGGCAACGAGACGTCCTCGAGCTCGGCGCCTGCCTCCTGCATGGCGTCGAGCGCTTTTCGCACGACGGCAGCCACCTCGTCGTCCTCCGGCGTCGCGCCGAACATGTTCTTCACGACGCCGATCCTGAGCCCCTTCAGGGCGTCGGGCTTCAGCGCATCGCGATAACTCTTCGGGATGTGGCCGCCGCTCGCCTGCGTGATCGCGTCGGCCGGGTCAGCCCCGACAGTGGCGTCAAGCATGATCGCCAGGTCGGTGACCGTCCGCGCGAGCGGGCCGCCGATGTCTTGCGTATGCGAGAGCGGAATGATCCCGCTTCGGCTCGACAGCCCGAGCGTGCCGCGCAGGCCGAACAGATTGTTGTTCGCGGACGGAATGCGAATCGACCCGCAGGTATCACTCCCCATCCCTGATGCCG
>JAYVMG010000652.1:0-5843 GCA_043759095.1 Acidobacteriota bacterium
GGGGCGCGCGACCGAGGCGATGACGGAAGCGACCCGGGCCCGAGCGCTCGACCCGGTGTCCGTTCTCGTGGCCTTCACGGTGGCGAGCGTCTTCTTCAATATGCATCGGTGCGAGGAGACACTCGACGAAATACGGCGAGCGCTGGAGATCAACCCCGGGTTCGGCCCCGCATGGATCATCTTGACCCACCTCCACACCAGACCCGGCAGATACGCCGAAGCCCTTGACGCATCCGAACGGGGCTTGGCAGTCACTCACTGGGCGCCGCGCAACCTTGCGTCCGCCGCCATGGTGCTGTTCGCAGCGGGCCGCCGAGCAGAGGGCGACGAACGGTTGGAGGAGTTACGCAGCTGCGCCACGACGCGATACGTGGCGCCATTGGCGATGGCTCAGATCCTGGTGGCGCGCGGAGACTACAGCGACGCGCTGACCTGGCTCGAGCGCGCGGTCGAGGAGCGAACACCCTCGCTGATCTTCTTGAATGTCAGCAGCATCTGGGATCCGCTACGGAGCGATCCGCGGTTCGAGACGCTGACCATCCGACGACGCGCGTGGTGCCTCTCACGACGCGGCTTGTCGGCGACGCCCAACCGCTCCGGGTTCGTATTCGCGCGTCCGGGACCCTGAAAAAGGATTCGGATGCACTGCTTGACCAGCTGCGAGCCATCGACAATCGCCGACTGGTCCGGGACCCTCTGTTGCGTCTTCAGCACCAGCAGCTCGAGGTGATCGATCACGCGCTACTCGAAGTGTTGGAATTGGCGAGCCGGTAGAGAAGTCAGCGCCGACTCCAAGGTGCACCCTGCACGTTGCACCCTGCACGTTGCACGTTGCACCCTGCACTTTGCACGCTGCACTCTCCTTGACATCCCCTCCGCCACTGAATGAACATTCATTCAGTCATGCCGCTGAACGTCGTCGCCCGCCGATCGCGGCCGGGCCCTTCCGCTGACGCACCGCCGGGACCCAAGCGCGACGCCATCCTCCGCGCGGCGATCGACGTCTTCGCCGAGCGCGGCTACTTCAACGCCCAGGTCGCCGACGTCGCCCGCGCCGCCGGCGTGGCCGCCGGCACGGTCTACCTCTACTTCAAGAACAAAGACGACCTGCTGGTCTCGATCTTCGAGCGCAGCATGCGCGAAGGGCTGACCAGCGGCCGCGCCGCGGTCGCCAATCTCCAGGATCCGAGGGAGCGGCTGCTGCGCCTCGCGCGCGCCCACCTCGCCCGCCTCGGCCACGACCGTAACCTGGCCATCGTGTTTCAGGTGGAGCTGCGGCAGTCGACGACATTCATGGAGCGGTTTTCCGCGACGCTGCTGCGCGATTACCTCGGGCTGATCCGCGAAGCGATCGCCGACGGCCAGCGCGAAGGCCTGTTCCGCTCGGACGTGAAGGCGACGGTCGCGGCGAAGATGCTGTTCGGCGCACTGGACGAAATGGCGACTAATTGGATCCTCAGCCGCCGCCGCTATTCCCTCGAGGCCGACGCCGACGCGGTCGTCGATCTCTTCATCAACGGCGCAAGGGCGCGCTAAATGACGACAACGATACGATCCGTGGCAGTCCTCGGTGCAGGCACGATGGGCGCGCAGATCGCGGCGCACTTCGCGAACGCCGGCGTGCCGGTGCTGCTCCTCGATCTCACCGCGGACGTGGCGCGCGACGGGCTGAAACGCGCGCGGTCGCTCAAGCCCGATCCGTTCTTCACGGCTGATGCCATCTCGCGGATTACCACCGGCGGCTTCGACACGGACCTCGTGAACATCGCCGACGCCGATTGGATCATGGAAGCCGTCGTCGAACAGCTGGACATCAAACGCGCCCTGCTCGAGCGCGTCGACGCCGTTCGTCGCCCCGGCGCCATCGTCAGCTCCAACACGTCAGGCATTCCGATCGCCACGCTCGCGAAAGGGCGCAGCGACGATTTCCGGAAGCACTGGCTCGGCACGCACTTCTTCAATCCGCCCCGCTACCTGCGACTGGTCGAAGTGATCCCGACCGTTGAGACCGACCCGGCGGTCACCGAGCGCGTGTCGCAGTTCGCCGATCATCGTCTCGGCAAAGGCGTCGTCCTCGCCAAGGACAATCCCAACTTCATCGGCAACCACCTCGCGCTCTACGGCGTGATGCTGACGCTGAAAGCGCTCGAGAGCGGCCGCTACACCATCGAAGAGATCGATGCGATGACGGGCCCCGCGCTCGGCCGTCCGAAGAGCGCGACGTTCCGGACGATGGACATCGCCGGCGTGGACATTCTGGCGCACGTCGCGAAGAACCTCGGGTTCGAGTTGCCGGCGTTCGTGCAGGCAATGATCGAGAAGGGGATGCTCGGCGAAAAGGCCGGCCAGGGTTTCTACAAGCGCGTGCCTTCGACAGGCTCAGGCCAGGCACAGTCGGGGAGCGAGATTCTGACGCTGGATCCAGCGACGCTCACGTATCGCCCGAAGCAGCCCGCGCGTCTCGCGTCGATTGAAGCGGCGCGATCGATCGAGAACACCGGCGAGCGGATCACAACGCTGTTTCAGGGCAAGGACAAGGTCGGTGATTTCCTCCGCGAAACGCTCGAGCCCACGCTCCGCTACACCGTCAAGGTCACACCCGATATCGCGTACTCGACCGCCGATGTGGACCGCGTGATGCGATGGGGATTCGGCTGGGAGCTCGGACCCTACGCGATCATGAAGGCGATTGGGATGGAGATCGGCAGCCCTAAATTGGCTGCCCCACAAACACCGCCGACCGCCGCCGCGCCATCGCAGCCAGCCGATCTCCTGATCCTCAAGTCGGCAAGGGATCAACAGAAGGTCGTGCGCACGAACACGGGCGCGAGCCTCGTGGATCTCGGCGACGGCGTGCTCGCCCTCGAGTTCCACGCGAAGATGAACGCGCTCGGCGGCGATCAGATTCAGATGATGCACGCCGGCGTGAAGGAAGCCGCCGCGAACTTTTCGGCGCTCGTCGTCGGCAACGATGCGCCGAATTTCTCGGCCGGCGCGAACCTGATGCTGCTCCTGCTCGAAGCGCAGGAAGGCAACTGGGACGAGATCGACATGATGATCCGCGCGTTCCAGGCGTCGACGCAGGCGCTCCGCTACGCCGACGTCCCCGTCATCGTTGCGCCCGCAGGACTGACGCTCGGCGGCGGATGCGAGATCACGTTGCACGCCGACCGCGTCCAGGCGGCTGCGGAAAGCTATATCGGCCTCGTCGAAGTCGGCGTCGGACTGATCCCCGGCGGCGGAGGCACGAAGGAAATGCTCGCGCGCGCCACGGACGGCCTGCCGCCGAACCCGCCGGATCTGCTGCCAGTCGTGCAGCGCGTGTTCGAGACAATCGGATTCGCGAAAGTCTCGACGAGCGCCGCGGATGCCAGACGTCTCGGATTCCTCGCATCAACCGATCGCGTGACGATGAATCGCGAGCGGCTGATGGCGGATGCAAAGGAGCACGCGCTCGAGCGCGTGCGAGAGGGATACCAACGGCCCGCACCGCGCACGGGGATCCCGGTCGGCGGTGAAACCGTACTCGCGGCGCTCAAGCTCGGCATTCACCTCGCGTGGCGCGGCGGGCGCATCAGCGATCACGACGCGGTCGTCGGCCGCGCGCTGGCCAACGTCCTCACCGGCGGTGCGCTCCCGCGTCAGACGACGGTCAGCGAGCAGTACCTGCTGGACCTCGAGCGCGAAGCGTTCCTCAAACTTTGCGGCGAGCGCAAGACGCTGGAACGAATCGCGCACACGCTAAAGACTGGAAAGCCTCTTCGAAACTAGATGGATCTAATTGACCGCGGAAATGGACCGGCGCTGATCGTGATCCCTGGCGTGCAGGGCCGGTGGGAGTACGTCGAGGCGGCGATTGAGGCGCTTGCCGAACGCTTTCGCGTTATGACATTCGCGCTGGCTGGCGAACGGGCATCCGGGATGCCGTTCGACGAGACGCGTGGACTGGACAACTACGTGGACCAGATCACGGCCGTGATGCGCGACCGTGGTCTGGAGCGCGCGGCGATCTGCGGAATTTCCTTCGGTGGGCTTGCAGCGCTCCGGTTTGCGGCGGCCTCCGCCGAACGCACGTCGGCGCTCATTCTGGTCTCCACACCGGGACCTCCCTGGCATCTCAAGCGGCGTCACGAGCTGTACATGCGCGCGCCTTGGCTCTTTATGCCGCTGTTTCTGGCTGAAACGCCACTGCGCCTGCAGCAGGAATTGAAGGCCGCATTGCCCGCGCCAGTCGACCGGGCGGCCTTTGGCCTCGGTCAGATGAGTAAATTGTTCACCGCGCCAATTTCCATTCGCCGTCTGGCTCAGCGCGCACGGTTGCTGCGCGACCTCGATATCGAACGCGACTGCGTGCGCGTCTCCGCGCCGACCCTGGTCATCACCGGCGACCGCGCGCTCGATCGCATCGTCCCGGTCGATGGCACGGAGGCGTACGTACGGATGATCAGCGGCGCGCAGCACCGCGTCATCGCGCGTACAGGACACCTTGGTTGCAACACGCGGTCGAGTGAGTTCGCGCGCGTGATCGATGACTTCGTGTCGGGGAGACAGCATGCCGTTGCGTGAGATCGCCGGCCCCGCCGGCCGTCTCGAGGCGCTCCTCGACGAACCGATGCCGCCGGGCGCCATCGGCCATGATGGCCGCGTGAGCGCCGGGTATCCGGACGGACTGCGCGCGGCCGTCGTCCTCGCGCACCCGCACACGGAATACGGCGGCACGATGCACACCAAGGCGGTGTATCAGACCGCGAAAGCGCTCAGCCGCATCGGCTGCGCCGTGCTGCGCTTCAACTTTCGTGGCGCCGGCGCGAGCCTGGGCACGTTCACCAACGGCCCTGGCGAGATGGACGATTTTCGCGCCGCACTCGACTACATGCAGGGTCAGTATCCCGGCGCCCCGCTGTGGGCCGGCGGCATGTCGTTCGGATCGTTCGTGGCGCTGACGGTCGGCGCCGAGGATCCCCGCGTGTCGACGTTGATCGGTCTCTGCCCTCCGCTGGCGCGCTACGAATTCGGACCGGTCGAGCGAAGCCCGAAGGCGAAATTCTTCATCCAGGGTGAATTCGACGAACTGTGCTTCCTGAAGGACATGCGCGCGTTCTACGCGCGCGCCGCCGAACCGAAGGAGCTCGTCGTCATCGACGGCGCCGACCATCTGTTTGACGGCAGAACGGCGGAAGTCGCCGACGCGATCGAGGATCTGCTTGGAGATTGGCGGGCCTGACAGGCCTGCGCTACGAGAACGTTATGCATGAAGCTGTGATCGTTTCGGCGGTGAGAACCGCATCGGGCAAAGCGCCGGGCGGCACGCTGCGGGGCACGCGACCTGACGAACTCGGGGCGATCGCGATCGCCGAAGCGCTGCGGCGCGCGCCCGGCATCGACCCTGCCGAGATTGACGATGTGATCCTGGGGTGCGCGATGCCGGAGGCGGAACAAGGCATGAATGTCGCGCGCATCGCCAGCCTCCGCGCGGGCATTCCGGTCACCGCGTCCGCGGTCACGGTGAACCGGTTCTGCTCCTCCGGACTGCAGGCGATCGCGTACGCCGCCGAGCGCATCATGTGCGGCTCCGCGACGGTGATCGTCGCCGGCGGCGCCGAGTCGATGAGCCTGATTCCGATGGGCGGGCACACGATCGCGCCCAACCCGGCGCTGATCGATTCGTATCCCGACGTCTATTTGTCCACCGGCCTCGTCGCCGAAAATCATGCGCGGGAGTCCGGGATCTCGCGCGCTGAACAAGACGCCTTCGCGCTGCGCAGTCATCAGCGGGCGCTGGCGGCGATCGACGCCGGCCGGTTCGCCGACGAGATCGTGCCGGTCACGACAATGGTGATCGA
>JAYVMG010000653.1:0-2190 GCA_043759095.1 Acidobacteriota bacterium
CGCGTGAAATGATCGAACTGGCTGGCGATGTCCGAATTGCCCGTCAGCGCGAGCGGGACACCGGAGTTGAGCGCGGTCGAGACCGTCTTGTAGTCGCTCGGGAACGTGTGATGAATCGGGTGTCCGAGCGCGCCTTCGATCTGCTTCGGCGGAATCGGATACGGTTCGGCCGCGCGATTGAGCAGGATCCGCACGCGCTCCCCGCACGCACCGAGCTGACGGACGCGGTCGAGCAGGCGCTGGGAGTTGCGAATCGACGGCACGTCGGGGTTAGCCACGAGAAAGATCGTGTCGGCCGTATAGAGCGCAGCGACCGTGCACGAATTGATCTGGCTGCCGGCGTCCACGAGGATGTACTCGTACTGCCGCGCCAGGAGCCGGAACAATTCTTCGATCGCTCCGCCATCGGCGGCGCCGGGACGATCGAACTGATCGGACCCGGCCAGGATCTCGAGCCCTGATTTGTGTTTGACCACGAGCTCTCGCAGGAATTCGCGGTCGAGGCGATGCAGGTTGTCGATCGCATCGAGCAGGCTGTAGCGCGGGCGGACGCCGAGAAACAAGGCGACCTCGCCCAGGCCCGGCTTCAGGTCGACGATCACGGTCGATCGTTTGCTGAGCCGCGCGAGCTCGACGCCACAATTGACCGACACGGTCGTCGTGCCTGCGCCGCCCTTTGCACCGAAGAACACGAGCGTGGTCGCGGACGGCTTGGCGCCCTGAGCTGTCTCGCGCCGCGCCGCCGTGCGCCGAATCGCGCCGTGGAAGGTTTCTTCGTCTGGCGGCCAGGTGAAGAACTCGTTGGCGCCGGCACGCATGGACTGAAGGATCAGCTCCGGGTCAGCGGCGGTGGCAATCGCAAAGATGCCGGCCCCGGACGCACTGGCGCGCAGGCGCTCGATGCTCGACATCGACGAGGACGCGTCACCGCGCGTGTCGACGATGACCACGTCAGCGGGCGTCGCCTCGCGGGCGACGCGATCATCGAGCACGCTGACCGGAATGGCTCCCGCGCGCATCAGGCGTCCGAAATGCTTCTTGAACGCCTCGTCGTCCGAGACGATGAGTGCGACGAGTTGCGCCATGACCTACTTTTGCTTCCGCACGAGGTCAGCCTGCTGTTTGGCGGCCTTCTCGTCCTTCTTGGCTTGTTCTTTCGCGAGCTTGGCCTGGAGTTCCTGATCCACCTTCGCCTTCTTGCGATCGGCCTCGTCCTGCTTTGCGCGCTCTTTCACGTTCGCTTCCCTCGCGTGCTCTTCCTCTCTGCGCGAACGCTCGAGCACGCTCTTTTCCTCGGACGTGAGCGCGCGCGCGGGGACGGGAGCGGGCGGTGGGACCGTGAACGCCGGCGGCAGAGGCTCGACCAGTTTCTTGGCCGGTATCGGTGCGAGAAACGGCTCGGGCGTGCTCGGTAGCGTCGTCGTCACCCCGGCGGACGTTCTCGCGAGGATCTGGGGCGTGATCATGACGACGAGTTCGGTCTGGTCTTTGTTCGCGCCTTTGCTCTTGAACAGCAGGCCGAGGATGGGGATGTCGCCGATACCCGGGATCTTCTGGAGCGTCGAGTTCATCGAGTTGTTGATGAGGCCGGAAATGGCGAACGTCTGCCCGTCCATCAAGTCCACTTCCGTCTCCGTCCGCCGTGTGCTGAGCGCGGGGATCCGGAATCCCTGCAGCACGACGCCGTTGGCGAAGTCGAGCGTGCTCACCTCAGGCCGCACCTTCAGGTGCACGCGGTCGCCGTGAATCACCGGCGTGAAGTTCAGCCGTACGCCGAACTCTTTGTATTGAACAGAAATCGCCGTGTTCGAACCGGATCCCTGAGCGATCGGCACAGGGAACTCGCCGCCGGCGAGAAAACTCGCTTCCTTGCCGCTCTCGGCGACGAGATTCGGCTCGGCGAGACTCTGGAACTGACCCTTCGTCTGCAGCGCCTTGATCACCGTCCCGAGCTGGTGCTTCGCGTCGAAGAGAAACAGATTGAGGAAGTCGCTGAAGACCAGCTTGGGCTGCGCCGGATCCGAACGGTCGAACACGGGCGCCGCGGTGCCGGTTGTGGAGCGCGCCAGCACATCCTTGTATCCGGCCGCGCCGGTGAACAGGGAGGCGCCCAGATCCGTAATCGCGCTGCGGCTGACTTCGGCGAAGCGGACGCGGAGCAGCACCTGGTTGCTGGCGGTGCTCTCCTGC
>JAYVMG010000654.1:0-2177 GCA_043759095.1 Acidobacteriota bacterium
GTGGAAGGCGACGATGTGACGCTGGTGGATTGGAATGGGGCGGCGTACCCGATCGCCAAGCGACCGTTCGCGCTATGCAGGTGCGGGGCGTCGGGGAACAGGCCGTTCTGCGACGGCACACACAAGACGATCGGCTTTCAGGCGTCCGAAGCCGCGAGCGACAATCCCTCGGTGTAGCGCAGGTCTTCTCAGGCCTGCGGACGCAAGGCTGCAAGCCTTGCGCTACTGCACCTTGTTGCCTGCGACATACACCGCGCTGATCTTCCGCACGTTCGAAATATCCGCGAGCGGGTCGGCGTCGAGCACGACGAAGTCGGCCCATTTGTTCGGCTCGAGCGTGCCGAGTTCAGCGTCCAGCTTCATGCATCTCGCCGCATCGCGTGTGGCGGACGCCAGCACCTGCCGTGGTGTCAGTCCGGCCTTTGCCATCATCTCCAGTTCCATCAGCTCGAAGTAACCCTGGAACCGCGCGGGCGGACCAGTGTCCGTCCCCATGGCGATCGTCACGCCGGCATCCGACAGCGTCTTCAGATTGGCGTTGGCGACTTCGAGTCCGGCCTTGTAGCGCTGCGCCGACTTGCTGTTGGCCATCGCCTGCTGGCGCGCCGGCTGCTTCATCGCGTTCACGGCCGCCATGTCCGCGTGTTTGAGGAACAGCGGGTCCGCGAACCACGACGGTGTGGACTCGTACACGAACGTCGAGACCTCGCGCATCAGCGTGGGGCAATAGCAGACGTCCCGCCGCTTCAACATCGCCACAAATCCGTCGTCGACCGGGACGTCGCGGACGCTGTGGGCAATGAAGTCGGCGCCCGCTTCGAGGACGGCTTTCGCGTCCTCGAGGTAGAACAGGTGGACGGCGACGCGCAGACCTTTCTTGTGCGCCTCGTCGATGACCGCTTTGTAGATCGCCGGCGCCATCTTCGGCGTGGCGCCGAGGTTGTCGTCGACCCTGATCTTGACGATGTCGACCCCCATCGCCGCGACTGCGTCCACCTGCGTGACAGCGTCAGCCGGCGACGCCGGTCCGAGGACAGGTCCGGCAACGAAGAGACGCGTGTGATCGAGGGCGGGCGTCCGTTGACCGTCTCGCGCCGTGATGCCGGCGGCCTGATCGTCGCCGAGCGAAAACACCGTCGTGACGCCGTACGCCGCGTAGGTCTTCAGATCGCGCGCGACGTTCCCGGCGGAGTAGTGGCCTTGTTCCATGCCGACAGTGTTGCCCACATGGCCATGCGCGTTGACGAGGCCGGGGATCACCGTCTTGCCGGTCAGGGTGACGCGTTGGGCGTCCGGCGGGATATTGACGCGGCCCAAAGAGCCCACCTCGACAACACGGCCGTCCCTGACGATGAGAACGGCGTTGGCGAGCGGCGGCCGGTCCGTGCCGTCGATGACGCGCGCATCGACGAATGCCTTCACGCGCGCGGCGGCGCTGGCCTGAAAGTAGTCGCCATTCGTCTGCCTAGGAACTGAGGGTGCGCCGAGAAGGTTGGCTGCCGTTTGCGGTGGCGCGGGCGTGCGCACGGACCAGAGCGCGACCGCGGCGCAGACCAGGCTGAGAAGCGTTTTCATGGCGACACTATAATCCCTTTGTGTCCCATCGGCCGATCATGGTGGATGAAGTCCTGCGCTGCCTTCGGCCGGCGGCAGGCGACGTCGCGGTGGACTGCACGCTCGGCGGCGGTGGTCATGCGCAGGCGATCCTGGCACGCGTGCAACCCGGTGGACGCCTGATCGGACTCGACCTCGACGCGATCGAGCTGCCGCGCACGGAAGCGCATCTGCGCGGAGCCGGCTTCGCTGCCGACACCTTCGTCGCGCGCCACGGGAACTTCGCGAACCTGCCGCATGTCCTCGAGGCCGAGGGCCTTGCGGAGGTGGATCTAATCCTTGCGGATCTGGGCGTGTCGTCGATGCAGGCCGACAACCCCGAGCGCGGCTTCAGCTACAAGCAGGCCGGCCCACTCGACATGCGGTTGAATCCCTCGGAGGGGGAACGCGCGTGGCAACTCCTCGCACGCCTGAGCGAAGAGGCGCTCGCGGCACTGCTCACAGAGAACGCCGATGAGCCGCACGCCCTCTTCATCGCCAGGCTGCTGAAGCAGACGCCGGTCCAGACGACCCACGCGCTCGAGCGTCTGGTGCGCACGGGGTTGACCGCCGCGCGTCCGGAG
>JAYVMG010000655.1:0-5800 GCA_043759095.1 Acidobacteriota bacterium
GAGCACACGCCCGGAAGCCGCCCACCTAACCCTTGTGACCTGTACGGCTTGTCTGTCGAGCGGTTGGTGCGTTCGCAACGCGGAGGTCGCGAGTTCGAGCCTCGCGCGGTCCACCATCCTTCCCTTCCTCCGCCGCAGCCGCGCATCAACGCAGACTACGTCACCAGCCACCCGCCATCGACAACGACCTCGGCGCCGGTGACGAACGTGGACCCCCGCGACGCAAGAAACAGACAGGCGGTGATGAGTTCGCTGGGCTCGGCAAACCGTTTCATCGGCACGTGCTCGCAAAAACGGCGGTAGGCCTCGGGGTTATCCAGTATCGGCCGAGTCATGTCGGTGAGAAACGGCCCCGGCGAGATCGCATTGGCGGTGATGCCCTGCTCGGCCCACTCGATCGCCAGTGTCTTCGTCAACTGCAGCAGCGCGCCTTTGCTCGATGCGTAACTCGTCCGTCCGGGAAACGATCGCGACGCAAAGATGCTGGTGATGTTGATCAGCCTGCCCCACCCCGCGTGTTTGAGCAGCGGGAATATCGCCTTCGCGAAGAGAAACGCACCGGTGACGTTGACGCGCTGGATCGATTCCCATTCCTCGAGCGCGATCTTCTCGACTGGGTTCCTGGTGTTGATCCCGGCGGAGTTGATGGCGATGTTCACCCGGCCCGCGAACCGCTCGCTTAGCGTGTCGCGCAGGCGCTCGATCGACGCCTCGCTGGCGACGTCTGCGGCGCACGGCCAGCAGCGCCCGTCGAACTGGCTGGCGATCGCGTCGGCGGCGGCCTTCGCCTTCTCCGCCGAGCGCGAGACGATGCAGACGGTCGCGCCGTGGGCGGCCAGGCCCTCGGCCATCGCACGGCCGAGCCCCGTGGCGCCGCCGAGCACCACCGCGGTCGCATCCGAAAAATCGAACGGCTTCAGTGTCGAGTGTTCACGCATAATGACCCCATGAGTTGGTGGCGGTTTTTCACCGAAGCATATCTTGCCGCATCCGTCCTGATTGTCGCCTGGGCCGGCCTGACCGCGGGCGCGTTCCAGCGGGAGCGAGCCGTCGATCCGAAGGCCGACTTCTACAACACGCCCCAGCGCACAATGCTGATGCGCATCCTATGGGTCTACCTGGCGGTGTCGGCCGTGATCTACGCGCACCTCGGCCTCGACGGTGCGATCAACGCCACGCGTCACCTGAACGCGCGGTCTGATGACGTCTGGTTCTTCGGGTGCATGATCGCGGGCGCCATCCTCGAACAGGTGGCCACGATGCTTCTCGAATCCGACAGGCCGACGCCGCGGCTGTGGGCGCAGTTCGGCGCCGCGTTGGTGATGGCTCCCGTCATCTTCATCTGGCTGGGCCGGAACAAGACACAGTTCGGTCTGGCCACGGCTGGCGCGGCTGTGCTGAGCGGGTATTTCTGGAAGTCGATCGCGCAGAAGATCGTCAGCGTCCGCGGCAAGGCGTAGTTGACCGATCAGGCCGCGCGCATGGACGCTCTGGCGGATGCGCATCGGTCGCGCGTCGCGTCATCACGCACCGGGTCGATGGACGATCGCACCTGGACCGACCTCCATATGGACGCGGTGTTCAACGCGCTCGACCACACGGCAAGCACGCTCGGCCGGCAGGCCCTCTACCATCGTCTGCGAACCGTTCCCGTCGGGGACCATCTCGACGCGTTCGAAGCCCTCGTCGAACGCATGATCACCGACAGGCCGGCGCGCGAACGGGCGAAGCGGGCGCTCGGCCGCCTGCGTGATCCGCACGGCTACGACCTCTGGTGGCTCGCGGAGCAGGATGCGCTCGAGACACAGCCCTGGTACCTCCTCTTCCCGCTCCTGACGGCGACGACGATCGTCCTGCTCCTGCTGCTCCTGACACCGTGGTGGCCGCGGATCGTACCGCTCCTGATCGTCACCCTGGTCACGAATCTGATCGTGCGCTTCTCAACCGACCGCCGCGTGCTCAGTGTGGCCGGGGCATTCCGCCAATTGGCGCCGGTGATCGCCACCGCGCAGGCGCTGCGTTTCCTGCACGGCTCTGACATCGACCCGATCACCGACCCGCTGCGATCGGATGTGCCGAAGTTGGGCCGCTTGAAAACGATCGCGCGCTGGGTGAGCGGTGATCCGATGATGCTCGCGGTCAGCCCCAATCCGCTCGCCGTCATCCTCAGCGATTTCAGCAACACGATCTACGACTACCTGAACCTCGCGTTTCTCCTCGACGCGAACGGGGTCTTTTTCGGCGCTGGCGAATTACAGACCCACGGCGCGTCGCTGCTGCGGGCGATCGCCGCAATCGGCGACGTGGATGCGGCGATCAGCGTGGCCGCGTTTCGCGCCTCAACAGACGGGTGGACGCGCCCGCAATGGGTTCCAGCCGGCACACGCGCCGTACTGAGCGACGTCCGTCATCCGCTCGTGGACGCGGCGGTGCCGAACACCATCGCGCTCGCACCTGGGCGCGGCGCGCTGATCACCGGCTCGAACATGTCGGGCAAATCGACGTTCCTGCGAACGGTCGGCGTCGCCGCCGTGATGGGCCAGACGATCAACACGTGTCTCGCGGCCGACTACGCCGCGCCAGTCTTCCACGTCCGCAGCTGCATCGGCCGCGCCGACGATCTCCTCGCCGGCAAGTCCTACTACATCGTCGAGGTCGAGTCGCTGCTCGAGTTGGTCCAGGCGAGCGCGTCGGCCGCGCCGCATCTGTTTCTGCTCGACGAGCTGTTTCGCGGTACGAACGCCGTCGAGCGTATTGCCGCCGGACAGGCGGTGCTGGAAGCGCTGCTGATCGGGACGAGCGGACGCTCACACCACGTCGCGCTGGCGGCAACGCACGATGGCGAGCTGGTCGATCTGCTGCCCGCCACGTACGCGCCGTATCACTTCGGGGATCAGGCGGGTCCTGACGGGCTGACGTTCGATCACCGCCTGCAGGCGGGTCCGGCCACAACCCGGAACGCCATTACACTGCTGCGCATCCATGGCGCGCCGCAAAGCCTGGTCGATCGCGCGACGGCGTGCGCCGCGACGCTCGACCGTCAGCGCAGCGTGACGTCGAACCGTTGATGACTGACGCACCGCCCGAACGGGCCGGACTCTGCGCATCCTGCCGCTTCGTCGAGGTCGTCACCTCGTCGCGTGACTCGACGTTCTATCTGTGCACCGTGTCGGCAACCGACCCGGCATTCCGGCGCTATCCCGTGCTACCGGTTCGCGAATGTTCGGGCCACGAACCCACCTGACCTACCCGCCCCACCTGCCCTACCTGACCCACCTGCCCTACCTGCCCTACCCGACCTACCAGACCTGAAGTAGCCTGCTCCCATGGGCGTCGCGACACATCTCGGCATCAAGCTCACCGAATACGACTCACGTATCCGGACGTTCATCCCACACTATGAGGAGATGCTCGACGTCGCGGCGGCGGCCATCCCTCCGCGTGCGCGGACCATCGTCGATCTCGGCATCGGCACCGGCGCGATGTCCGCACGATGTCTGCGGACGGCCCCCCGCGCGCGCACCGTCGGCATCGACGTGGACCCCGAGATCCTGGCGCTGGCGAGCCGCCGGCTGGGTGATCGCGCGTCGCTCGTCACCGGCACATTCCTGCGCACGCCGTTGCCGGCCTGCGACGCGCTGGTCGCGTCGTACGCGCTCCATCACGTCCGCACGCGACCTGCAAAGAAAGCGTTGTACCGCCGAATCCATGCGGCTCTCAGCCCTGGCGGACTCTTTGTCTGCGTTGACTGCTACCCCGCCCTCGACCGCTCCGTCAGGCGCACGCAGTTCGACGCGTGGCTGGCGCACCTGCGGCGCCGCTACTCGCCTGCGCAATCCAGAGCCTTGCTCCAGGCCTGGTCGCACGAAGACGTCTACGCGCCTCTGGAGGCCGACACCGCACTCATGCACGATTGTGGCTTCCGTGTCGAGTTGCTCTGGCGCCGGGGCGCGTTCGCCGTCGTCCGGGCGGCGCGCTAGTTCTGGACTAAAATCTCTGCATGCCCCCCGCGCTCGGGAACTGGTACAACCCGCAGGGGGAGGACTTCCGTCCACCATGGGCGGGTCTGTCCATCCTCGACTTTCTCGAACAGGTCCGCAAACGGGTCGTGCGATCGTGCATGGCGATCGCGGTGGGCTGCCTCGTCGCGTTTGTCTACATCGATCGCATCGTGGCGTTCATCTTCGCGCCGATGCGCCGCGCGCTGCCGCCCGGCACGAAGCTGATCTACACCGCACCTGGTGAGGCGTTCTCGCTCTACATCAACATCGCGCTCATCTCGGGCACGGCTCTCGCGTCGCCGTTCATCCTCTACCAGCTGTGGCGATTGATTGCGCCGGCGCTGTACGCGAATCAGAAGCGCTTCGCGATCCCGTTCGTGCTGATGTCGTCGACCGGGCTCGTGGCGGGATGGCTCTTCAGCCACTACATCGTGTTCCCGTACATGATCGAATTCTTCGGCACCTTCAGCAACGCGAACCTGCAGTTCATGCCGAAGGTCGAGACGGCATGGGATCTCTACATCAAGATGCTGCTGGGGATGGCGCTGGTATTCCAGATGCCGACGGTGGTGTTCTTCCTCGCGAAGATGGGGCTCGTCTCGGCGCGGTTCCTGTGGAACAACACGAAATACGCGATCCTGATCATCTTCATTCTCGCTGCCGTGCTGACGCCGTCAGGTGATCCCTGGAATCAGACCGTGTTCGCCGCGCCGATGGTCATCCTGTACCTGCTGAGCATCGTCCTGGCCTGGTTCGTCGCGCCGCGCGGCTCGGGCCCCGCCGCTTCCTAGCCCTGCATCAGGCGGCGTAGCTTCCGCTCTGCCGCATCATCGGCGGCGCCCCTCGTCTCGCCGGTGGCATCGATGCCGACTGGCTCCTGCACGTCGCCCGCCTTCATTTCGAGAACCTCCGCCTTCCAGCCGGTTCCCTCGGGTTCCGAGAGAATCCAGAACTGACGTCCGTGCAATTCCACCTGTTTTGCCATGATCCTCGTGCCCCGATCGGTCGATTATTACATTGGACGCGTCAGCGCCACTTACGATAGGGTAACTACCCAAACCGGCGCTCAGGAAGGCCAGTCATGTTCGACCTGCTCAATTGCTATCTGTCCGGACGTCACGACTACGGTATGTGGGGCGAAAAGGGCACGATCTTCCTTCGCTGTGTCCACTGCGGCAAACGATCCTCTGGCTGGGCGATCGACTCCAAACCGGCGAAAGCGGCGTTGAAACCGGCCCGGAAAGTTGACAGTCCGCGTACGGCGCGATCACAATAACAGTCGTGCCCGTTCCCCGCGTCACCAAAGAAGATTTGAAACTGCGTCTCGACAGCGACGCGCCTCCGGTTCTCGTTGACGCCCGGCTCAAGTATCCCTTCGAACACAGCACCGTGAAGCTCCCCGGCGCGCTGCGCATCGGCCACGACGGTCCTGCCACGTTGCCGCGCGATCGCGATGTCGTCGTATACGACTCGGACCCGAACGAGCTCGCGAGTTCTGAAGTCGCCGCGCAGCTGATCCGGCAAGGCTACAAAGCGGCGGCCCTGCAGGGCGGCATCAGCGACTGGCTCGCCGCGAACCTACCCATCGAAACCAAGGCGGCTCCCAAGCAGGCGACGCCCGAACCTGGGGCACTGAAAGGCTAGTCCGCCGATTCCTGGCGACTTTCCAGCGGCGTCCGTGTCGCCCTTTCACCGAACGCTCGATCAGCTTGCATCGTTAGCGACGATGCGCGGCGACGCCGCCGAAGCGGCGTTATGGTCACGCGCGCTCGCGTTGGTGTGCGCGAACGGCATCGACT
>JAYVMG010000656.1:0-5798 GCA_043759095.1 Acidobacteriota bacterium
TCACCGCCGCGACGGTACGGGAGGCCGCGCGGCAGTACAAGTACAATCCGCCGCGTCACGCCCCGTTCAGAGAGAATGAACCTGACAGAGTAGTGTTAGTCGTCGGTCGTTCGTCGCGGGTCATGCATGGGGATTTCTCAGAACTCCAGGCACTGACCTTGCAGTTGGACGGACATCTGGCGATTGTCGCCGGGAATTCGACAGCCCTCTTCGGGAGCTTGACGATGATGAAACGACGCAGTGACGGTTTTCCGGCAAGAACGCTGGTGACCGTGCTCGCGATCACCTGGGCGATGGCCATCGGTCTGGCCGCCGCCGGAGGGCGGGCACCGAGCGCGCCAGCCAAGGCGACAACGGCCAAGAACGCGGGGCCGGCTGCCCCGTTACCGCAGGCAGCCGCCGCCGATTACGTGGGGCAGGACACCTGCCTGACCTGCCACGATCAGAAGGGGTACAAAGGCACCGCGCACGCGCTTGTGTCGAACCCCAAGTCTCCGGTCGCGACGCACGGCTGCGAGAGTTGCCACGGTCCCGGGAAGGCGCACGTGGACGGGGGCGGCGACAAGACAAAGATCGTCAACCTCAAAACGCTGCCGCCGCAGCGCGCCAGCGAGATGTGTGTCACCTGCCACGATCGCAACAAGCACGCACTCTGGTCCGGCAGCCAGCACGATCAGCGCGGCGTGAGCTGCCTGTCGTGCCATAGCGTTCACACGCCGGTCGGTCCGAAGCAGATCAAGGCGAAAACCGAGCCCGAACTGTGTGCGACGTGTCACCGGAACATCGTCAACAAGCTGCATCGGTTCAACCACATGCCGGTCCGCGAAGACAAGATGCAGTGCTCGTCGTGCCACAACCCGCACGGGTCGACCAATACGAAGCTGCTGAAGACCGGTACGACGGTGGATGAAGCGTGCGCCAGCTGCCATGCCGAGAAGCGAGGCCCGTACCTCTGGGAGCACGCGCCGGTGGCCAATGCGTGCGTCACCTGCCACGATCCGCACGGGTCGAACAACGAACGCATGCTCGCGGCCAAGGTGCCGTTCCTCTGCCAGCGCTGTCACGTGACGTCGCGCCACCCGCCCACGGTGTATGACGGGTTCGTGCGGGGGAATTCCACGAGCGCGAACAAGATCGTCGGCCGCGGGTGCGTCGTCTGCCACGCGCAGATTCATGGGTCGAACCACCCGTCGGGCAAAGCGTTCTTACGGTAGGCGAGGAGACTGCAATGCGTATCAGACTGACGATGGCGACGGGGGCGCTGCTGCTAGCCTCCGTGAACCTGGCGGTGGCGCAGCAGGCCCCCCAAACGTCGACCCCGCCGGCGGCCACCGAGGGCGTGACGGGCACCGTCGATTTCGGCCTGCGGTCGACGTCGACGACGGGCGATGAAGCGAGATACGAACGTTTCCGCGATCTGCGATCCGGGGCGTCGACGCAGATCACGTTCGGCAAGATCACCGATCATTACATGTGGGGCTTCAAGGCGGAGAACATCGGGTATCACGACCAGCGCTACGTCCTGAACTACAACGGCGGCAAGGCGAAGGTCACCGGCTCGTGGGACTCGATTCCGCTGAACTACAGCTACCTCACGTCGACGCCGTGGGTGGAAACCTCCGCGGGCGTCTTCTCGCTGGATGCCGCCGCGCGGACGGCGGTTCAGAATAAGGTCCCCGGTGTGGTGGGCGTCCCGCAGAATGTGGCGCAGCTTGCGACGCCGTCGATCTTCCGGGGGCTGGCCACGCCGTTCGACCTGCAATCGCGGCGCGACACGGCGGCCGCTGGCCTGGTCTACAACCTCACGCCTGATCTGGGCTTCAACCTCACCTTCAGCTCGGCGAAGAAAAACGGGCGCCAGCCGTACGGCATGTCGTTCAGCTTCAACAACGCCAACGAGCTGCCGGTGCCGCTCGACAACCGGACCAACGACGTGTCGGCCGGCCTCGAATATGCCAACGCGGACGGGATGATCCGCCTCGGGTGGGACGCGTCGTGGTTCAACAACAACATCCACGAGATCATCTGGGACAACCCGCTGCGGGCGACCGACACGAACCCCTACGATCCGAGCGGCTACGCCAACGGCAACGGTCCTGCCAGGGGCCGGATGTCGATGCCGCCGAGCAACAGCATGAACGTGGTCAGCACGACCGGCCTCTACAAGATGCCGTCGCACACGACAATCAGCGGCACGGTGTCGTTCAACGCGATGAGCCAGAACGACACGCTCCTGCCGTGGACGATCAACCCGGTCATCGCCAACCCGACGATGTACCAGAAGTTCCCTGGGCTCGCCACGCTCCCGCGGAACACCGCCGAGGCGAACGTGCACGGCCTGAACGCGATGTTCAACTTCACGTCGCGGCCCAACAGCTTCTTCGGTCTGGCCATGCGGTACCGGTTCAACGACCACAAGAACCTGACGCCGGAGTTCGACGCGAGGGAATACGTCCGCTTCGACGCCGTACCGGAGGAAACCGGCGGCGCGACCGAACAGTTCAACATCCGTGAGAACACGTTCGATCTGACCGGCACGTTCAACATCATGAAGCACACCGCGCTGAGGCTCGGCTATATCTACGACGACTTCAACCGGACCGGCCGCGCCTTCAGCGATATGCGGGACTACACGCTGCGCGCCTCGCTCGACACGGTGGGCAACGAGTACCTCATGTTGCGCGTGACGTACGACCACACCAACCGCGTCGGCTCCGGCTTCTCGGAGGCGTCGATCGAGGACGGCGGCGCCCAGCCTGGCTTGCGCTACTACGACGAAGCGGATCGCGATCGCAACAGAGGCACGCTGCTGTTCGTCGTCACGCCAGGCAACATCGTGGACTTCACGTTCTCGGTGGCGTCGGCCAAGGACGTCTATAACGGTCCTGGACACGACTTCGGCTTGTTGAACAACACCAACACGTCGTACAACGCCGGCATGAACGTGAGCCCGACCAAGACGGTAGGCTTCGGGGCCAACTACGGCTACGAGAAGTTCAACTCGCTTCAGAATTCCGCCAACGCGAATCCTCCGGGCACCGACTACGGCAGCTGGACGGACCCGAACCGCGTGTGGAACCTGACCAACGACGAGAAGGTGAACAACTTCGACCTGTATCTGGACCTGAACAAGGCGATCGAGAACACCAACATCCGTTTCACCTACGACTACAGTGATTCGGACAACGCGTTCATCCACAGCGGTCCGCGCATCCAGGAACTGTTGACCAATACGGCGTTTACCTCTGGTGACACGAAGCCCTGCGCAGCCGGCCTGACGTCGTGCTTCATCCCGCTCCCGAACATCACCAATAAGTGGCAGCGTTTTGCGGTCGACCTGAAGTACGCCTTCACGACGAAGGTCGGCGTCGGGCTCGGCTACTGGTACGAGAAATTCGACGTCTCCGACTTTGCGACCATTGATCTTCCGGGACAGCCCGGGACGCCGCGGATTGACTACCTCGGTGAGATCAACACCGGTTACGGGAGCCGCCCGTACAAGGGCAACACCGCGTTCCTGCGGCTCCTTTATCATTTCTGACGCGCATGCACGTTCTTCGGTGAGGGGCTCCCCTCACCTCAGCGCCTGGCGAGCGGTCCCCCTCCGCACCGTTCGCCGGGCGCTTTCGTTTCGGGGAAATTCCCCCAGCTCTCCGCGCTTTTCCCCGCACCCGCCTCCGGCAATCCGTCAGCCGTACAGAAAACATCAGGGAATCCGCTCGAAACGGGTCGGCATTGCCCTTGCCCTCTCTTTTCACCGAGATGTCCTGTCATGTGGTCCGCGAACACGCCGGCGCCGGCCCAGCCGTGCTCACGCTTCGCTCGCGACCGCTGCGCGTCGCGCTGGTCGGCCAGCCAAACGTCGGCAAGAGCGTCGTCTTCGGGCGCCTGACCGGCCGCTACGTCACCGTCTCGAACTATCCAGGCACGACGGTCGCGATCACCAGGGGCCGTGCGCTGGTGGGCGCGGAGGTGTGCGACATCATCGACACGCCTGGCGTCAACGCACTTGAGGGCGACGTCAGCGAGGACGAGCGCATCACCCGCGACGTGCTGACCTCAGACGGGGCCGACCTGATCGTGCAGGTGGCCGACGCGCGCAACCTGCGGCGGGCGCTGATGCTCACGGCGCAGATCGCCGCGTTCGGAAAACCGATGGTGCTCGCCTTGAACATGGTGGACGAGGCCTGGGCGCGCGGCATTTCGATCGACGCCCGCGACCTCTCGGCCGTGCTCGGAATCCCGGTCGTGGAAACGGTGGCGATCGACGGCCAGGGTTTCTCCGATCTTCGCGGGGCACTGGCTCACGCGGCGGTCGCGGACGCACCGGTGGGGCGCACGTCAATTGATCGCGCGGCCTGGGCGAACGATCTCACAGGGCGCGTTCGCCGCCAAAGCACGCTGTCGCTGTCCCGCATACCCGACATGATCGCCAGGGCGACGCGGCAGCCGCTGACCGGTCTCCCGATTCTCGCCGTCGTGCTCTACGCGCTGTACTTGTTCGTCGGCGTGTTCGGCGCGCAGACGCTGGTGAAGCTTCTCGAGGAGGGCGTGTTCGGCCGCGGCGTCAACCCGGCGTCGATCTGGCTGGTCGATCGGTTCATGCCCGTCCCGTTCGTGCACGATTTCCTCGTCGGCCAGTACGGTCTGATCACGATGGGCCTCACCTATGCCATCGCCATCGTCCTGCCGGTGGTCACGACGTTCTTTCTGATGTTCGGATTTCTCGAGGACAGCGGCTACATTCCGCGGCTCGCAATTTTCTGCGATCGCATCTTTCGGGTCATGGGGCTCAACGGCAAGGCCGTGCTGCCGATGGTCCTCGGCCTCGGCTGCGACACGATGGCCACGATGACGACGCGGATCCTGGGGACCCCGAAGGAGCGCCTCATCGCGATCCTGCTGCTCGCGCTCGGCATTCCATGCTCCGCACAACTCGCCACCATCCTCGGGATCCTCGGCGGCGTGTCGGCGGCGGCGCTCGCCACGCTCTTCGCTGTGGTGCTCGGCCAGATGTTCCTCGTCGGCTGGCTGGCCGCGCGCGTGCTGAAGGGGGATCGCTCGGAGTTCATCATGGAACTCCCGCCAATCCGCTGGCCGCGGTTCGGCAACCTCCTGACCAAGACGCGGCTGCGCGTGTGGTGGTACCTCGGCGAGGCCGTGCCGCTGTTTCTCGCCGGCACCGTCCTGCTGTTCGTGCTCGATCGCCTGGGCGCGCTCGTGTGGATCTCGCGCGTCGCCGAGCCTGTCGTCACGGGGCTGCTGGGGCTGCCGGCTGCGACCGCGCAGATTCTGGTGATGGGTTTCCTGCGGCGCGACTACGGCGCCGCCGGCCTGTTCCAGCTGGCGCACAGCGGACAGCTCACCGGCGTCCAGGCAGTGGTCGCGCTGACGGTGATGACACTGTTCGTACCGTGCGTGGCGAATTTTCTGATCATGGTGCGCGAGCGCGGTCTGCGCGTGGGGCTCGCGATTGTCGGCGTCATCACGCCGGTCGCGCTATTGACCGGAGCCGGGTTGAACTATGTCCTGCACGCTCTTGACGTTCACTTCTAAGGCCGTGCCGCTGTCGTCGCTCGCCGTTGGCGAACACGCCGTGGTGTCGAGCGTCTCCGGCGCGCCGGCCGGCCGGAGCGAACGTCTCGTGTCCCTCGGCATCACGCCCGGCGCTGTCGTGACGATGCTGCAGCGGTTTCCCGGCGTGGTGTTTTTCTGCGACCAAACAGAGCTGGCGGTCGAGCGCGCGGTCGCCGACGCCATTCTCGTCCGTCCCATGGAGGATGTCCGATGACCCCGTC
>JAYVMG010000657.1:0-5792 GCA_043759095.1 Acidobacteriota bacterium
CGCGTCGGCCGCGCGCGCGCAGGATGATCTCGTGACGCCGGTCCGCGTCGGGCGCGCCGACGCGCCGATGACGCTGAACGTGTGGGCGCAGCCGGACTACTTTCATCTCGCCGCCCGCCCCGCCATCGCCAACGCTTTCACCATCGTGCTCGACGATTGGGCGCGCGCGCATCCGTCGGTGCAGCTCCGCGTCTCGGTGATGCCGGGTCTCGAGCTGCACAAGACAAAGCTTCAGCTCGCGGCGGCGGCGGGCCGATTGCCGGACGTCGCGTCGATCGACAGCTTCTGGCTGCCGCTGCTGGCGAACGAGGTGCAGCCGCTGGAGCCGTACTGGCCGGCGGAGGATCGCGCGGATTTCCTGCCGTTCACGATCCAGACGTTGTCGGATTCGGCGGGGCACGTGCTCGGCCTGTGGCACGAGACCGACTGCCGCGCGCTGTTCTACCGCAAGGATCTCGTCCCGGTACCGCCGCGCACATGGAACGAGCTGCTCGACACGGCGAGCCGCGTCGCGCGCGAGCAGAAGATGTCGGGCTATCTCTACAACGCCGGGCGGTGGGAAGGGACGGTCTTCGATCACCTGGCGATGTTCTGGGCGCAAGGCGGCGAGCTTGTCGACCGCGACGGCCGTCCGATTTTCGGCGAGGAGCCGAACCGGCGCGCGATGCTCCGAGTGCTCGGTTTCCTGCGCGACACGATTCAGCGCGGCGCATCGCCGCGGTCCGTGCTCGGCCATACCGACTACCAACAAATGACAGGCGCCGCCGTTGCCGGCGACGCCGCCATGTTTCTCGGCGGCAACTGGCAGGTGAAGGATCTGCAGACCGGGCTGTCGCCCGCCGAATTTGCCAAGTGGGACATCGCGCCCATTCCGCAGGCGGACGCGAACACGCGCTCGACCGGCACCGGCGGCTGGGTCTGGGTCGTTTTCGCGAAAGATCCTGAGCGCCGGCGCGCGGCGGTCGAGTTCATCCGCGACGTCGAGGCGCCCGCACACGCGGCGCGGATCAGCGAGGCGACCGGCCACCTGCCGGTGCGCCGCAGCGTGTACCGCGACTTTCCGATCTTCAGTCAGGACCAGTGGTACCGCCGGTTCGGCGAGATGCTCGTCGACGGGCACGCGCGCCCGACGGCGCTCATCTATCCAACGATATCGCAGCAGCTGCAATTGGCGATCGGCGCGGTGGTTTCTGGAGACACATCGCCGGAGCGGGCGCTCGACGAAGCGTGGACCGCTGTGAACGCGGAGTACGCCAGGCAGATCTCGTCGCAAAGCGCGAGCCGGACGAGCGTGGATGCGATCGCCTGGATCCCGATGATCCTTGCCGCTGTGGTCCCACTCGCGATGTTCTGGCGCGGCCGCCGCGACAGCGCCGGCGCGGCGCGATGGGCGCTGCCGGCGACGACGCTCGTCACGATCATCCTGTTCTACCCGATGCTGGATCTCCTGCGGCTCTCGCTGACCGACGCGACGGTCGCGGGGACGCGTTACGCCTACACGCTGGCGAGCTACCGCGCACTGCTCACCGATTCGTCGTTCTACGGCATGGTCGGCGTGACGGTGATCTTCGTCACCGGCTCGGTGATCCTGCAGCTCGTCATCGGCTTCGCCATCGCCTGGCTGATCGACGCCGGCCGACGGCGTCAAGCGCCCGGCACGCTGGTCGCGCGGATCGCCGTGGTCAGCGCCTGGGTGATCCCCGGCGTGCTGGCCGGCGTGCTGTGGAAGATCCTCCTCATCGAGAACCGCTCGGGGATCGTGAACTACTACCTTGCGCAGGTCGGACTGGGACCGCTGCCGTTGATCTCGTCGCCGATCCTGGCGCTCGTGTCCGTGATCGTCGCCAACGTCTGGCGCGGCTGCGCGTTCAGTATGATCCTGCTCTACGCCGGCCTGCAGCGGGTGCCGCAGGAGTTGCACGAGGCGGCGGACTTGGAAGGCGTGTCGGCATGGCAGCGGCTCCGCTGGCTGCTGATTCCGCAGCTTGCGCCGGTCATCGCGCTGAACCTCGTGCTGATCACGATCGCGTCGTTCAACACATTCGACCTGATCATTCCACTGACCGGCGGCGGCCCCGCCAGGCGCACCGAAGTGATTTCGCTGTTCATGTACCGCCTTGGGTTCTTCGATCTGCAGGCCGGGCGCGCGGCGGCGGTGGCGGTGGTGATGCTGGTGGTGAACTTGATGCTGGCGTGGATCGCTGGACGGCTGATCATGCGCGACGATCCGGCGCCGCGCGAGGTAGCGGCGTCGTGATCGCGACACGGCGCCAGCGCGCGCGCTTCGTCGGCGCCTTGATGGCCGCGGCCGCCGTCTTCCTGTTACCGCAACTGTGGTTGTTTTCGCTATCTCTAAAAAGCAAGGCGGGACTGTTCGAGTATCCGCCGACCTGGATTCCCAAAGGCGGCTCGCTCGCGAACTACCGATTCGTCCTCACCCACACTCAGGTGCCGTGGTATTTGTGGAACAGCCTGGTCGTCGCGGCGTTCGCATCGGCCGCGACGCTCCTGGTCGCCGTGCCGGCAGCGTATGTCCTGTCGCGTGACCGCTTCCGCGGACGAAGGCCGTTGCTGGTTGCATTACTGATCGTGCAGATGGTGTCGCCGGTGATCCTGCTGGTTCCGATCTACGGCGTCATCGAACGGCTCGGCCTGATCGACACGCGCGCCGGGCTGATTGTCGTCTACGCGGCGATGCAGGCGCCGTTCACCGTCTGGGTGCTCAAGAACTTTTTCGACGCGGTGCCGACGTCGATCTTCGAGGCCGCGCGCCTGGACGGCGCGACGCGTGCGCGCACGTTCTGGTCGATCGTCCTCCCGATTATCGCGCCGGGCCTCGGCGCGACCGCCGTGTTCAACCTGGCGGCGTACTGGTCGGAGTTCTGTCTCGCGCTCGTACTGCTCGACTCGCAGGCGCGCTATACGATGCCCCTCGGGCTGTTTAGTTTTCAAAGCGGTTACGACACCGACTGGCACCTGCTCGCCGCGGCGAGCTTCATCGCGCTCGTGCCGGTCATTACCGTGTTCGTCCTCCTCCAACGCTACTTCGTCGCCGGTCTGACCGCCGGTGCTGTGAAGGGGTAGATGCTCGACATCCATGTCGTCTCGCACACGCATTGGGATCGCGAATGGTATCTGACGCACGAGCAGTTCCGCTTCAGGCTCGTGACGCTCGTCGATCGGCTGCTGGATCTCCTCGACGCTGATCCCGAGTACAAATATTTTCACCTCGACGGACAGACGATCGTGCTCGAGGATTATCTCGAGATCCGGCCGGAGCAGCGTGCGCGGCTGCGCCAGGCGATCGAAGCCGGCCGCATCCTGATCGGACCGTGGTACGTGATGCCCGACGAGTTTCTCGTCAGCGGTGAATCGCTCGTGCGCAACCTGCTGCTCGGACATCGCATCTCGCGCGAGTTCGGCACGCCGATGCCGGTCGGCTACCTGCCGGACCTCTTCGGCCACGTCGGGCAGATGCCGCAGATCTGGCGCCAGTTCGGTCTCGACAACACGATCCTCTGGCGCGGGTTCGGCGGCGCGAACGCGGAGTACTGGTGGGACGCGCCGGACGGCTCCCGGCTGTTGATGATGCACCTGCCGCCGGAAGGTTACTGCAACGCGACGCGCCTCGTGTTCGATCCGGACGTGATGATGGCGCGCGCGAAGGAGAAGGTCGACTTCGAGCGCGGGCGCACCCGCACAGGCCAGGCGCTACTGATGAACGGCGTCGATCACGTCGAGCCGCATGCTGCGATCCCGACGCTCGTCGAGAAGCTGTCGGCGATTCCCGGCCAGCGCGCGAGGCACTCGACGCTGCCTGACTACGTCGCCGCCGTGAGGACGGCCGTTGAAACGGAGCATCCAGAGCTCGAGACGATCACCGGCGAGCTGCGCAGTGGGACCGACTACGCGAATCTCCTCCCGGGCGTCCTCTCCGCGCGCATCTACCTGAAACAGCAGAACGCGCACGTACAGACGCTGCTCGAGTCGTACGCCGAGCCCCTGTCGGTGATGGCTGTGGGCTTGGCGAGTGCAGCGCAGGGCATGTCCTGTGTGGCGCAGGGCGTGTCGAGGGCAGCGCAGGGCTTGGCGAGTGCAGCGCAGGGCATGTCCTGTGTGGCGCAGGGCTTCCGCCCTGCGTTTCAGTACCCCGCCGGCCAGCTGCGCCACGCCTGGAAAACGCTGCTGCAGAACCATCCCCACGACAGCATCTGCGGCTGCAGTATCGACGCCGTGCATGACGAGAACATGACGCGCTTCGCGCGGGCCAGGCAGGTCGGCGACGCGGTCGTCGACGCCGCGCTCGATGCGATCGCGGACTCCGTACCGGCGCCTTCGTCTCCAGGCGTGGTCCGTGCGGTCGTCGTCAACACCGATGCATCCGAGCGCGCGCGGGTCGTCGAGGCGTTCATCGATCTGCCCGTCGACAGCGCGGAGCCATGGCGGAAGGTCGACGCGCAGGCGCTCGACCGGCCGGTCGCGTTCTGGCCTCGAGAAGCGACAATCACCGGCGTCACCGGACCGGACGGACAGCGCGTCGAGTTCCAGATTCTCGGCGAGGAGCCGCTCGTCACTCACGTCATGAGCCGCTACGAGACACCGTGGGCGCTCAACGTCCGCCGCGTGCACCTGCTCTGGTGGGCGGCGGCGCTTCCGCCGTGCGGATATGCGGCGTTCGACCTCGCGATCGGCGCCGCGGACGCGTCAGCCAATGGTGGCCGCCGCCTCGTGAGCGCCGGCCAACGTTTCGCCGAGAACGAACGGCTCAAGATATCCATCGGCGATGACGGGACGTTCGAGGTGAGCGACAAGGCGAGCGGCGTGACGTACCACCGCGTCGCCGTGCTGGAAGATGTGGGCGATGTCGGCGATGAGTACAACTACTCGCCGCCAGCGTCGGATCGCCGAGTGACCAGTGCCGAGGCGCGCGTCACCGGCGTCACGCGCGTGAGCGCGGGACCGCTGCGCGCGGCGCTGCGCGTCGAGCTCGAGCTGCCGCTGCCGCTGGCAGCGAGCGCCGATCGCAAGAGCCGCTCGTCTGAAACGGTGATGGCGCCGGTGACGATCGAGGCCACGCTCGACGCAGGATCGCCTCGCGTCGGGTTCTCGGTGACCGTCGACAACCGGGCTGCCGATCACCGGCTGCGTCTGCTCTTCCCCACCGGCGCCTCGTCGGTGGACACCGCCCGCGCCGACACCGCGTTCGACGTCATCACACGTCAGGCAAGAATCGCCGTGCCGGAGACGATCAAGAACGAATCGCCGGTGAGCAGCATGCCGATGATCTCGATGGTCGATGCCGGCGACGCCGAGGTCGGCGCGAGCGTCATCGGTAAGGGATTGATGGAGTACGAAATCGTCGGAGCTGTGGGTTCTGCGTTGATCGGTGTTGCTGAACCCGCGATCGCCATCACGTTGATCCGCGCGGTCGGCGATCTCTCGCGCAACGATCTTGCGACGCGGCCGTCAGGACACGCCGGCCCGCCGGTTGCCACACCCGCAGCGCAGTGCCTTGGCATCCAGCACTTCGAGCTCGCGTTCGCGCCGCACGGTGCGGCGCCCCTCGCCGGCAAGTTGATGGCGGCGGCGCGCGCGCACAACCTCCCGCCGCGGGTCACCACGGCCCGCGTGCCAGGCGGCGCCGGACCGCTGACGCGCTCGTTCCTCTGCATCGACCGCCATTCAGGAGACGTTGTGCTGAGCGCGCTCAAGCAGACCGAGGAGCGCTCCAGCACCATCGTCCGCCTGTTCAATCCGGGCGACGAGGACGCGCAGATCGTCGTCAGCACCGA
>JAYVMG010000658.1:0-5783 GCA_043759095.1 Acidobacteriota bacterium
GTCACGGGCGCGTCGCCGACGGTGGACACGACGAGCGCGAACGTCTCCGTCAACCTCAGCTCGGATCTGATTCAGGGGACGCCGGGCGGCCGCGACATCTGGGGCCTGCTTGAAGCAAAAGTGCCGGGCCTCGTGATGAGCCGGCCGGACGTCGGCGGCACATCGGGCGGTCTGCAGGGCGTCTTCAGCGCCCGCGGCACGACGAGCGCGCAGAACACCTCGTTCCTCAACGGCGTCAACGTTGGCGACCCGGCGGCGATCGGCGCCGCGGGCTTCTACTACGACGTCGGCGCCTTCGACGACATTCAGGTGTCGACCGGCGCGCACGACATCACGGTGCCGACCTCCGGCGTGTTCCTCAACATGATCACGAAGACCGGCGGCAACAAGTGGTCTGGCAGCAGCACGGACACGTGGACGGGCGACAAGGTGCAGGGCCGCAACGACACAGACCCCACGCTGCAGAAATACGGGTTCCGGCCCAACAGCAACACGGCAGACTTCGTCTCGGATATCAACTTCGGCGCCGGCGGACCGCTGGTGCAGAACAAGCTGCGCTTCTATGGGTCGTTCCGCGACTGGCGAGTGCATACCAACGTGCCCGTGCAGCTTTCACAGGTGGTGCTTGACCAGACGAACATCACGTCGGGGCTGGGTAACTTCACGTGGCAGGTGAACCAGAACAACAGACTCAACGGCTTCTACTCGCGGCAGCGGTACAGCAAGCCGAACCGGCTGCTGAACAACGCGTCGATCACCGTCATCGATTCCACGTCCGACGAAGAAGATATGTTCGACGTCGCCCAGGGCCTGTGGAACTCGGTCGTCGGCAAGAACTTTTTCGTCGACGCCCGTTTTGGCTTGAACAAGATTCTCTTCCCGACCTTTCAAAACGGCGGGAATCAGCAATCGACCACCGACAACGCGACGGGCATCATCACCGGGAACTTCCCCACCGACACCATCCGGAATCGCGACCGGTTTCAGGCCAACACGACGGGCCAGTACTACGTCGACCATGCGCTGGGCGGCCGGCACGAGTTCAAGTTCGGGTTCGACTACTCGCACGCGGTCACCAGGAACCAGAACCGCCGGGTCGACGACGTGACGACGACCTACACCAGCGCGAGCGGTGCGTTCGTGCCGCAGAATGTCACGCTGTTCGCCACGCCGCAAAACGATGCGACCGCGCTGAACGTCCTCGCGCTGTTCGCCCAGGACAGCTACAGCGTCAAGCGGCTGACCGTCATCGCCGGCCTGCGATTCGAACAGCTCGAGGGCTACCTGCCGGCGCAAGGGAGCCCCGCCTCACAGTTTGGGACCGCCAGCATCGGCGGCTTCGCGGCGCAGCCGCGCAGCTACGACGAGATTCGCGATGTCGTGAAGTGGAATACCGCCGGGCCTCGTGTCAGCGCGGTGTTCGACTTGTCCGGCGACGGCAAGACGGCAGCCAAGGCCTCGGCCGGACGGTACTACTACGTGCTCTCGACCGGCGGCGGCGGCGTGAACAACGTGAACCGCAACGGCAGCTACAGCGAAACCTACGGCTGGACGGACCGCAACGGCGATCGCCGGTTCCAGACCGGCGAGCAGACGGGAACGCCCGTGGTCAGCGCCGTCGTTGTGAACGGCGCGATCCTCACCTCGATCGATCCGAACTTCAGCCGGCCGTACACGGACGAGTTCAACTTCGGCGTGGATCGCGAGCTCGCGGCCAACGTCAAGCTGAGCGCGGTGTACACCTACCGGCGGGAGAAGAACCTGCAGGCCACGCGGAACCCGGGCGACAACGTGTACGCGACGACGCCGACCTCGGCGGTCGATCCCGGCCCGGACGGCGTGGTGGGCACGGCCGACGACGGCACCTACAACTTCTTCCAGCGCATCTCGGCGGCGAACCCCTCGCTGATCACGAACGATCCGAACGCCGTCCAGAGCTACAAGGGTCTGGAAATCACGCTGACCAAGCGGCTCTCCAACCGGTGGCAGATGCTGGCCGGTTACACCCTCTCGAAGAACCACCTCGACAACTACAGTGTCGATGTGTCGCCGAACTTCCTGATCAACGCCGACGGCAACATCACGACGGCTGCCAACGCGGATCGGCCGAATCAGTTCAAGCTCACGGGGATGTACCTCCTGCCGTTCCACGACGTGATCGTCAGCGGCAACTTCCGGTCGCAGCAGGGACCGCCGTTCACGCGTCAGATCAGCCGCGCCCTCGCCTTCGGCGCGAACCAGACGATCAACCTCGAGCCGCTCGGCAGCACGCGCATCGACACGCTGACGACGATCGACGTCCGGGTCGGGAAGTTGTTCAAGATCGGCGCCCGCAGCCTCGAGGCCTCGGTGGACTTCGACAACCTGGCCAATGCCAACACTGCGTTTAACGTTCGCACGCTGACGCCAGCGGCGGCCTTCACCGACCCGACCACCGGCATTCGCGCGACGTTGCCGCAGTTCCTGTCGCCGAGCCAGATCATCGGACCGCGGACGGTCGTGTTCCGCGCGGCGTTCAACTTCTGAGGGTCGGGTAAGTAGGGTAAGTCAGGTAGGACTTAGGGCTTAGGCTCAAGGCTGAAACAATGGGCTGGGTGCGAAGAGCTGGGGGCAGGAAGCCCTCAGCCCTAAGCCCTCAGCCCTTTTGTTTTTCTACTCGTCCGCCACGCAGGCGTAACCGGCGGGCTCCCGCAGGCCGGGCCGTGCGCTGCGCAGCTTGATCAACTCCAGAAACTCCATCCGCGTGCGGGCGTTGTCACGAAACGCACCCTGCATCGCGCTCGTCACGGCAAACGAATTCTGTTTCTCCACGCCGCGCATCGACATGCACAGGTGCGTCGCTTCGACGACCACGGCGACGCCGAGCGGGGCGATCTTGTCGCGAATCGTGTCGGCGATCTGCTTCGTCAGCCGCTCCTGCACCTGCAAGCGGCGCGCGAACACGTCCACCAGGCGCGGAATCTTGCTGAGGCCGATCACCTTGTTGCTCGGAATGTACGCGACGTGGCATTTGCCGAAAAACGGCAGCAGATGGTGCTCGCACAGGCTGTAAAAGTCGATGTCCTTGACGATCACCATCTCGTTATAATCGACCGTGAACAGCGCGTTGTTCAGAACCTTGTCGATGTCCGCGTCATATCCGCTCGTCAGGAATCGGTATGCCTTCTCGACGCGCTTCGGCGTGTCGCGCAGCCCTTCGCGATCGGGGTCCTCGCCCAGATCGGTCAGCAGCTTTCTGATTGCGTCCTGCATCTTCGTATTCTATATCCCCGCCGCAACGGCCCAATCGGCGGACCCGCCTTCGCGCGACGCGCGCTTCGGCGACGCGGAGCGCCTGTACGCCGAGCGCGCCAACCTGGCCAGCGCGCGGCGCGCGGCGGACATCTGGACAGCAGCGCTCGTATCGAACGCGCGCGATTTTGATGCGGCCTGGAAACTCGCGCGGGCCGCGTACTGGCTGGGCGGTCACGGCGCCGAGGCCGAGCGACGCAAGGATCTGGAACACGGGATCGAGGCCGGCCGCAAGGCGGCCGCGCTGCAACCGAGCCGGCCGGAGGGACATTTCTGGATGGCCGCCAACATGGGCGCACTCGCCGATTCCTACGGCATCCGCCAGGGCGTGAAGTATCGCGGGCCGATCAAGGACGAACTCGAGACCGTATTGCGCCTCGACGCATCGTTCATGGACGGGTCGGCGGACCGCGCGCTCGGCCGTTGGTATTTCAAGGTGCCCCGCCTGTTCGGCGGCGATCGCAAGCAGGCCGAGGCGCACCTGCGCCAGTCGCTCACCTACAACCCGGACAACACCACCTCGCATTTCTTTCTCGGCGAGTTGCTGCAGGACGCTGGGCGGAAGGACGAGGCGCGCGCCGAATTTCAGAAGGTGCTCGACGCGCCAGCCAACCCGATGTGGGCGCCCGAAGACGCGGAGTTCAAAGAAAAGGCACGGAAGGCTCTCGCCAGTCTCAAGTAGGACGTCAGCCTTCGTACTTGTAGAAGCCCTGCCCGCTCTTCCGGCCCATGCGTCCCGCGAGCACCATCCGTTTGAGCAACGGCGGCGGCGCGTACGCCGGCTCGCGGAACTCCTCGAACATGATGTTCGCGATGTAGTACGTCGTGTCGAGGCCGACGAAGTCGAGCAGCGTGAACGGCCCCATCGGGTAGCCGCACCCGAGCTTCATGCCCTTGTCGATGTCCTCGATCGTGCCCAGCCCGTTTTCGTACGCGCGGATCGCGTCGAGCAGGTATGGCACGAGCAACCGGTTGACGATGAAGCCCGGACGATCCGGCGCGGTGATGGGTTCTTTCCCCAGCGACCCCGCGAACGAGAACACGGTCTGATACGTCTCGTCGCTCGTGGTCAGCGCGCGGATCACTTCGACCAGCTTCATCAGCGGGACCGGGTTGAAGAAATGCAATCCGCCAAAACGATCGGGGCGCTTCGTCGCCGCCGCGAGTTCGGTGATGCAGAGCGATGAGGTGTTCGAGAGGAAGATCGTGTGCGCGCCGACGACCTGCTCGAGCGCGGCGTAGGTTTTCCGCTTCTCGTCGAGGTTCTCGATGATCGCCTCGATGACGAGGTCGCAGTCCTTCAGCGCTTCGATCGACGTCGTGCCAGACAGATTCGTGAGCGTGGTATCGCGCGCGCTGGCGCTCACCTTGCCCTTGGTGACGCCATCGTCGAGAAACTTCCTGACGCGTCCGAGACCCTTGTCGAGGAACGACTGCTCCACCTCGCGCACGATGGTCTTGTAGCCGGCCGCCGCGCACACCTGCGCGATGCCCGACCCCATCAGTCCACAGCCCAGCACACCGACCGTTTTGATCTGCATAAGTTCCTTCAGTTGCTCGGCCGATTCACCACTGGGGACACGATGGACACAGAGGTAAAACCTGTGGTGTCCTTAGTGGTGGATCAGCGCCGCGATCCGGTCCCCGGTTTCCGCTGTGCCGAGCGATCCGCCAATGTCTCTCGTGCCATGGCCGGCGATGACGGCCTCCCGCACGGCGGCGTCGACGGCGGCGGCTTCGGGCGCGAAGCCCAGGTAGTCGAGCATCAACGCGGCAGACAGGATCGCACCCATTGGATTCGCCACATTCTTCCCCGCCAGCGGCGGCGCCGATCCATGGACCGGTTCGAACATCGACGTCTTGCCCGGGTGCAGGTTGCCGGACGCAGCCATCCCGAGTCCGCCCTGCAGCGCGGCGCCGAGGTCGGTGATGATGTCGCCGAACAGGTTATTGGTGACGATCACGTCGAACTGAGCGGGGTTCTGGACCAGAAACAGCGCGAGCGCATCGATGTAGAGATGCCGCGCCTCGATGCCGGGATACTGCAGCGCCACTTCCTTGAACACGCGCTGCCAGAGCGCGTGCCCCTGCGCCATGGCGTTGCTCTTATCGGTCATGCAGACGCTACGGCGTCCTTGCGCCTTCGCGAACTCGAACGCGTGTCTGATGATCCGGTGGACACCCTTGTAGGTGTTCACCTCCTCCTGAATCGCGACCTCATCCTCGGTCCCCGCCTTGAATCGTCCGCCGATGCTGACGTAGAGGCCTTCGGTGTTCTCGCGGAACACGACGAAGTTCACGTCCTGCGTGGTTCGCTCTTTCAGCGGGCACAGCCGCTGATCCAGCAGCTTGACAGGACGATAGTTGACGTAGAGATCGAGCTCGAAGCGCGTGCCGAGCAGGATGTCGCGGGCGTGCCGGTTGTCTGGCACACGCGGGTCACCAAGCGCGCCGATGAAGACGGCGTCAAACTGATCGCGCAGCATCGCGTA
>JAYVMG010000659.1:0-2163 GCA_043759095.1 Acidobacteriota bacterium
GGAGCGCCGCGCGGATTGCCCACCGATCGAAACTTGTGCTTCCACACGGTCTTGCCGGTCTTGTAGTCGATGGCGCTGATGAAGCTGCCCATCGTGCCGACGCTGATTTCATCCTTGCCGCCGAGACCCATCGCGCCGCGCGGATCGGTTTCCGTCAGGTAGTACATCGCGTAGGTTTCCGCTGTCGGCACGTAGAGCAGACCCGTGTCCGGGCTATACGCCGGCGGCGGCCAGTTCGTCGAGCCGCCATTGGCGGCGGAGACCAGCGCACCGGCAATGTGGTTGTCTTTCGACGGATCGCGCACCGGCTGGCCTTTGCCGTTCAGCGCCGGCTTCGCCCAGTTCACGGTGTCGGAGAAGGTGCTCGTCACCATGTGCTCGCCGGTGCGGCGATCGAGTGTGAAGTAGTAGCCGTTGCGGCTCGCGGTCAGGACCATGCGCCGCGGGCCGCTGCCGCGGAAATCACCGTCGACCAGCACCGGCGTCTGCGCCGAGTCCCAGTCATGCGTGTCGTGCGGCGACGTCTGGTAGTACCACTCCATCTTGCCGGTATCGACGTTCACGGCCACGATCGCGCACGTGAACAGATTGTCGAGGCCTTCGCCGCGCGGCTGCGACATGTAGGCCGGCGTCGGGTTGCCGGTGCCGAAGATGTAGAGATGCGACTCCGGATCGTAGACGCCGGGCAGCCACGGATGACCGCCGCCGTGGCGCGCCGCGTCGAGGCTCTTCCACGTGTCCAGCCCGGGATCGCCCGGGTTCATCGGCACAGTGTAGAACCGCCACTGCTGCGCACCGGTCTCCGGATCGAACGACATGAGATACCCGGGCGAATCCAGATCGTTCCCGGTGCCGACGATGATGTGGTTGCCGATGGTCATCGGCGCGGAGGTCATGAAGTACTGCTGGCTGAACGGCGCGGCCTCTTTGTGCCACCGCTCTTTGCCGGTGCGGGCGTCGAGCGAGACGAAGTAGTCGTCCGGCGTGACGAAGTACAGATAGCTGTTCCACATCGCGACGCCGCGGTTGCCGATGTGCGTGCCGCCCTTCGTTTTCCAGAAGTAGTGCCAGATCTCCCTGCCGTCGTGCGCGTCGAGAGCCCAGACGTTGTCCGGCGACGTCACATAGAGCACGCCGTTCACCGCGAGTACGGCGCCTTTGACCTGAGTCGCACCGCCGACCGTGACACTGCCACCACCCTCGCCACCGACGTTGGTCGTCGCAGCACCGGACCCGCCGCTGATCTTCGCGGCGAACGCGAGCGTCAGGTTCTTCACGTTCGACTGGTTGACCTGCGTGAGCGCGCTGTAGCGGCGGCCGGTGTAGTCGCCGGAATAGCTCGTCCACGAATCAGCAAGCGGCTTGAGCAAGTCTGCGGGATTGAGCCCCGCGCTGCCCTGCGCGACGAGAGCGACGCCAGCCAGGCATAGCCACGAAAACACGAAGCCACGAAAGGAAGTTCTTCTTCGTGCTGTCGTGCCTTCGTGGCAAATCGCGTTCTGCGTGCTCATTTCAATGTCACCAGGAAGGCCGTCACATTGTGGATGTCGGTGTCGGAGTAGGTGCGCAAGAGATCCTTGTGCGGCTGCAGCGGATCGTGAATCTCGACCTTCGGGATGTCGCCGTTGGTCCGGAACGAACGGCGCGTGCCGTCGGCCAGCGTCAGCGCGACCATGAAGTCATCGATGCGATCGAGGCTGCCGTCGACCTTCTCGCCAGACGCCAGCGTCACGGTGACCGTCGTCGGTTTCACCACGACCGGCGGCGGCCCGCCGCGTCCGGCGCCCGAGCCGGGCAGCAGCCATGTCTGCTGCAGCAGACGCGGATCCGCAACCTTCGTCGCCAGGCCGCGCAGGTCACCGGTTGATGAATGGCACGACGCGCACTTCCCGTTGAAGAACGTCTCGCCCGCCTTCGCGTCGCCGACGACGATACTGATCGGCTTTACGCGCGACTCGTCGTAGCCGGCGGCGCGGAACGTGTGCGCGAACGCGGCGATGTCCGCGATCTGATCGTCGGTGAGCGTGAACGTCGGCATGCCCGGCCGACCGGCGCGCACGACTGGCGCCATCAACTCGCCCTTCTGATCGTCGAGGACGATGCCCGAGCGCAACAAGCTCGGTCCGCTGTCGCCGCCGCGCGTGTCGGCACCGTGGCAGAACT
>JAYVMG010000660.1:0-2163 GCA_043759095.1 Acidobacteriota bacterium
TCACGGTATGGCCGCCGACGTTGATGGCGCGGAGGAAGGCAATAAGGCGCGGCGCAATAAGGCGAGGCATAGCGACGGGCGGATGTTAACATCACCCGCGAGGAGCATCCATGATGTCTCGAACGCTCGCCCGGTGTCTGCTGCCGCTCGCCCTCGTCGCCCTGATCGCTGCCGCGTCCACGCGGCTGCTGCTGCACGCGCAGGCGCCGGCCACCGGCAACGTGGAGTTTGTCGCTCACGAGATTGGCGCCGGCCTGCGTGGCGGCTACCAGGTCGTCATCGCCGATTTGAACAAGGACGGCAAGCCCGACATCATCGCGCTCGCCTCCGGCATTCCCGAACTCGTCTGGTACGAGAATCCGAGCTGGACGCGCCACGTGATCGCCAGCGGCCAGTCGCAGATGATCAACGCTGCCGCCTACGACATCGACGGCGACGGCATCCCTGAACTCGCGCTCGCGCAGGGCTTCACGACGACGACGAAGACGAGCACGGGGATCCTGTCGATTCTCACGCACGGCGCCGATCCCAACGCGCCGTGGACGAGCAAGGAAATCGATCGCATCCCGACGGCGCATCGCCTTCGCTGGATCGACGCTGATGGCAGCGGCAAGAAGATGCTCGTGATGGCGCCGCTCATCGGCATGGATTCCGCCCCGCCCGACTACAAGACGAGGGTATCGATCTACTTCTACCGCGCGCCGGACTGGAAGCGCGAGATTCTCACCGACACGTTCACCGGCCTCATCCACGGCATCGAGCCGATGGCGTGGGACGGCGTGAAGGGGCAGGCGCTGATGAGCGCCGGTTTCATGGGCATCTACCTGCATCGCTTCGCGAACGGCGCGTGGACGCCGACCGAGATGACCAAGGGCGATCCGGGCGCGTGGCCGAAGAGCGGCACGAGCGACATCTCGCTCGGCAAGCTCGGCGCGCAGAAGTTCATCGCGACGATCGAGCCGTGGCACGGCAACGAGGTGGTCATCTACAAGCCGAACGGCAGCACCTGGAGTCGTCAGGTGATCGACGATGGGATCACGGACGGCCACTCGATCGTGACGCTCGACGTCGACGGTGACGGCCGCGACGAGGTGATCGCGGGCCAGCGCGGCGGCGCGCGCAGCCTGGTGCTGTACAGCGCCTCCTCGGACGGCGCCTCCTGGACCAAGCGCGTCATCGACGAGGGGGGGATGGCCGGGGCTGGGTGCGCAGCAGCGGACTTGAACGCCGATAAGCGGGTCGATATCGTCTGCATCGGCACCGCGACCGCGAATCTGAAGTGGTACGAAAATGTCGGGAAAAAGTAGCGGGATCCCAGTTACAATGCGCCGAACGGAGGCTTCATGACTGTTTCGCGTAGAAGTTTTGTCGGTGGAATCGCGGCGGCGCTCGGCGCTCTGGGTGTCGCACCCGAGGTCGATCTGTTTGCACAGGCGCGCACGGGCGCGATGCCCGGCGCCGGCCGTGCCAAGGCGGCGCTCGACGAATACGATTCGTTTGCGCATCTCTCGAGCAACGAGAACTGCTGGGGACCGCCCGAGTCGGTGATGAAGGCGATGAACAGCGCGTGGAAATACTCGAACCGCTACGGGTATCCGGACGGCAACATCGTGCAGGAGATCGCCAAGCATCACGGCGTGAAGACAGAGAACATCCTCCTGACCGCAGGCTCTGGCGAAGTCCTCGACGTGGTCGGCACGACGTTCCTGCCGGCCGGCAAAAAGGTGCTCGGCGTCACGCCGTCGTACGGCTCGGTGTATCAGCACGCGACCAGCATCAAGTCGACGGCGATCACGCTGCCGCTCGATAAAGACTACCGCCAGAACATCCCGGCGATGATCAAGGCGGCCAACACCAACGCCGCGCATCTCGGGTTTGTCTATATCTGCAACCCGAACAACCCGACGGGGGTGATCGTCACCAAGCAGGAGATCAAGCAGCTGCTCGACGGCATTCCGGCCGGCATGCCGGTGCTGATCGACGAGGCGTACCATCACTTCGTCGACAGCGCTGAGTACGCCACGTCCGTGCCGTACGTCCTCGAAGGGCGGCCGGTGATCATCGCGCGCACCTTCTCCAAGATCGCGGCGCTGGCCGGCATGCGGCTGGGCTACGCGATCGCCAGCAAGGAGATGATCGACAAGATGCGGCCGTTCAGCATGG
>JAYVMG010000661.1:0-14842 GCA_043759095.1 Acidobacteriota bacterium
CAATCAGCAGCGCGGCGGTCGTCACCCGCGTCATTTGCGCACGACCGTCAGCGTCACCGCTCCGCTATCCCCGCCCTTGGGCACCACGATGACGCGATCGAGGTAGGCCACACGGAAGTCGATATCCACGTTCTGCGCGGCGTCAAAGAAACTTGTAGTGTCCGCGTCATCGAGCGGCTCGACGCGAACGATGTGCGGGCCTGGCGACAGGCCGCCAATCGAAAACTGTCCCTGCGCGTTCAGCGTAAATCCGCCGACCATGAGCCCCGTCGCCACGTTGAACGCGACGACGTGCGCGCCGAACATCGCCTGACCGTCCTTCGTCACGCGCCCCGACAGGCTGCCGTCCGTGGTGGCGAAGATGCCGTCGGGATACAGATCCGAGATGCCGGCGATGTCGTCGGCTTTCAGGGTGCGCGCCGCGATGCTCCCGGCGGCGAAGGCGATCGGAAACATCACCGCCTCCGCGCTCAACACGCGCCGGCCGCCGGTGCTGAGCAACTCGGTCTCGCCAAGCGCGGAGTGGCCGAGGCCGCTGAAGTGGCCGATCTCATGGAGCGCAATGCTTTCGACATCGAACTTGCCGGGCTCACCGCTCGGGGAGACGGACCAGGGGAACGCGGAGTTGAAAAAGATATCCGACTCGATAAGCGCACCGGTCGACGCATCGACCAGAAAGCTCGTCGACGCGAGCACGCGATCCAGATCGGGCCGGCTCTGAAATCCCAGCACCGACGCGCCATCGTCTTTTCCCGGACTCGCCGACGTCACGCCCGTGAACTGATACGTGATCGACGCCGTCGGCACGGCCTGCCAGCTGGCGAACGCGCGGCCCACCGCGCCCTGCAGGTCCACCGAGCTGACGCCGGCAACGCCCGTGTCCGACACAAAATAGCGAACAGGCGTCTGCGACCATTTCAGCGTCACCTGCTGGCCTCTCACCGGCACTCCGAATTTCAAGTAGGCCAGTGCAGGACTCGACTGTCCGAGCACCAGCGCCGCGACAACGACGAGCGCCAGCGGCTGCTTCATTTCGCACCGCCGGCAAGGCTTCGCACGGTGTGTTCGAAATCCGTCAGCGCGACCGCGCGGCGAGAGGGATCACCGCGCACGACCCGCACGGCGCCGGTCGTCGCAGGCAGCAGCACCGGCGAGGTAACGAGCCACCCGGAGTTGTCCGACGCGCGCGCCATGCGAAAGACACCCTGACTCAATCCGAGCACGTGCGGCATACTCGGCCCCCGCGCTCCCAGGAATACGACGATGCGCTGATCGACGGCAAACTCGGGAGCGCCGACAACGATGCTTCGGAAGCGGCCGAGTTCACCGCCGGGCACACGGAATTTCAGCGTCGACCCGAGCCCGCCCTTGAGATAGCTCTCGACCTCGAGCGTGACGATGGTTTCAATCGTTCCGCGATCCTCGGTCCACTGCGCATCGAGCGCGATCACCCGGCCGCGTGCGATAGCCAGCGCGTCACGAGACAGTTCGCCGAGATCGGCGGGAATCAGGACGGTCGCGCGCGCGGGAAGGGTCAGCGCGAGCAGAATGCAACACGCAACAAGAGTTCGCATGCGTCAGTGTGACACAGGGGAACGCGAAGACTGCAAGGGCCGCAACGACACCATTCGAAGGATCGCTTCCGCGGCGCGGCGGCTGGCGCCAGGGCCGCCGAGACGCGTTCGAACGGTCGCGAGGCCCGCGCGGATCTTCGCCGCGCGCGCGGGGTCAGTGAGCATCGAGATCGCCTCACGCGCGACGGCCTCCGGCGTGAACGCATCCTGTACTAGCTCGGGGACGATCTGCTCTCCGGCGATCAGGTTCACCATCCCGATCGTGTCGAGCTTCACGACGCGCTTCGCCAGCAGATACGACAAGGGCGCCATGCGATACACGACGACCATGGGCGTGTCGTGCAGCGCCGCCTGCACGGTTGCCGTGCCGGACGCTGTCAGCGCGACGTCCGCGGACGCCAGCACGGTGTCGGTGTCGCCCTCGACGATCGTGAATCTCGCGCCGGCATCATCCGTCACGGCAAGCGCGCGATACAGGCTGTCGTCGAGATGCGGCGCTCGGGCAACCACGAACTGCGCGTCCGGCACGTTGCGCCGGATCACTCGCGCTGCGGCGACAAGATCGGGCAGGATGCGCGACACCTCGTTCGGCCGGCTGCCCGGAAGAATCGCGACGGTCGGGGCCGACGGCGTCAGCCCTCGGCCGGCGAGGAACTGTTCGCGCGTCGCGGACGGAGTGGCGAGATCGATCAGTGGATGGCCCACGAACTCGACCGGCACGCCGCCTGTCTCGTAGATGGCCGCCTCGAATGGAAAGATCACCAGCACGCGGTCGGCGATGGCGCGGATCGTCGCGAGCCGTCCCGCACGCGACGCCCAGATCTGCGGGCTGATGTAGTAGATCACCGGGACGCCGAGCCGCGTGATCGATGGCGCGAGCCTGAAGTTGAAGCCGGAGAAATCGATCAGGATCAGCGCATCGGGCCGGTGAGACTCCGCCTCTGCAACCAGACGCCGGCGAGCCGCGAGAAACCGCGGGAGCTTCGGGATCCACTCGGTGAGTCCGGTGACGGACAGCTCGCGATAGTCATCGACCAGACGGCCGCCGGCCGCCGCGAACTGCGGGCCGGCGAGGCCGGAGATGCTGATGGTGGGATCGATCGTGAGGAGTTCGCGGGTCAACGCGCCGGCATAGAGATCACCGGACGCTTCGCCGCACGACAGCAGAAGGCGTGCGCTCAAAACAGCGGGCGCTTGAACATCGCGGGATCAACGGGCGCGTTGATCTTGACGTCGATCGCGCGCCGCTCGACCGACAGATTGCCGACCTTCTGCGTGGCGCGGAAGGACACCTGGACGCCATCGACCTCGCGATAGTCAAAAAACTGTTCCTCGATGAGCGGCCGACCTGGAGCGTCGGCGGTGAACAGGCGCTTGCCGATCTGGCCGGACTCCGGATCGATGTACAGCACGATCGGGTTCAGGTCGCTCGCCGACAACTCGAGCGTGTGCGTCACGCGCCCGTCGGGATCCTTCACGTCAGGCAGCAGCCGGGGTGTCAACTTCCCGTCTTTCGCGGCCAGCAGCAGCGAGACCACGTCGCGGCGCATGACCAGACGTGAATCGCGCGCCATCGGCTCCCCGCCGTCATGCACGCCACGAGCGTCCTTCACCCACGCCTGCGCGCCATCGAATGCCTGGATCAGCATCGGCGATTCGACGCGGAAGTGATCGGGATACTGCAGATAGTTGGTCGTCTCGGATTTCGCCGTCCCGTCGGAGTCGAGGTTGACCAGCGTCTGCCTGGCGACAATCGTTTTGATGCCGCGCAGCTTCTCGAGGCCGCCCTTCGCCGCGATCGCGCGATCAAGCAGCGCCAGCGCCTTCGGCGCATCCTCCGGTCGCGGATCCGCCGGAGGACGGCTCGCCAGCGGCGCCTGTTGATAATTCAATGTCGCCGCACGACTGAAGTCGTGCGCCACGCCTGACCAACCCGCCACACCTCGCCGAGCCTCCCCACCTGACCTACCCGCCCCACCCGACCTACTCGCGTCCTGCTGCGCCTTGACCGCCGCGCGCTTGAAGTTCGCCGCGGTCAGGTCCAGATCGCCGAGCTCCACGGCTTCGAAACTGCCAAAGCCGGCGCCGCGCAGCTGCGATGCGAACGCCGCGGAATTGCCGACAAGCACCACCGACAGACGGTCCGGACGCAGCAGCGCCTTCGCGACGCGCTGGATGTCCTCGGGGGTCACCGCGTTCACGCGCTCGCGGACATTCTGGAGCTGCTCGAGCGGCAACCCGTAGAACAGCGCGTTCACCACCTGCATCGCAATCGACTCCGGCTTCTCAATCGTCAGCGGAAAGCTGCCGGTGAGATACGCCTTCGCGCCGTCGAGTTCGCGATCGCCGACGCGCTCGCGCTGCAGCCGCCAGAACTCGTCGACGATCAGCCGCAGCACTTCGCCGGTCGCGTCGGACCGCGTGTTGGTTTCGGCTTCGAAGTCGCCGGTCTCCTTCAGCGTGTCCATGTTCGCCTGAGCGCCGTACGTCAGGCCGCGTTCGGTACGCAGCACCTGATGCAGGCGGTTGCTCCCTTCGCCACCCAGAATCCGAATGGCGAGATTCACCGCCATGTAGTCGGGGTGCGTGCGCGAGATGCCAAGGTGCCCGACACGCACTTCGGTCTGCACGGCGTCCGGCTTGTTGACGACGATCACGCGGCGCGTGGGATCGGGCGGTCCGACAAATGTCTGTACCGGCAGGTCGTGCTTCTCCCAGTCGCCGAACACTTTTTTCGCCGCAGTGAACGCTTCGTCCGCGGTGACGTCGCCGACGATCGCGAGGATCGCATTGTTCGGCATGAAGAAGCGCGCGTGGAACGCCTGCAGGTCGGCCCGCGAGAGCGTGTCGATGGTCTGCGGCGTGCCATTTTCCGGCATCCCGTAGGGGTGAAAGCCGTACACGAGGCGATCGAACACGGCGCTCGCAATGTAGCTGGGATCGCCGAGGCTGACCGTCTGCCCCGACAGCATCTGCTGCCGCTGCCGCTCGATCTCCGCAGTCGCAAACGCCGGATGCCTGGCCATGTCGGACAGCATGCGCAACCCGGTGTCGAAGCTGTCCTTCATCACGACCATGTTGACGAACGTGAGATCGGTGCCGGCGCCGGCGCCCATCGCGCCGCCGATGAAGTCGACCGCGTCATTCATCTCCTGCGCCGACTTCGTCGTCGTGCCCTGATCGAGGAGCGACGCGGCCAGGTGGGCGAGCCCGAGCTTCTCGCGCTGATCGGAGGAAGTGCCTGCGCGGACGAGCAGACGCATCGTCACCGCCGGCTGCTCGTGGTGCATCACCACGACGACCTGCAGGCCGTTGGGCAGCGTCTGGACCTCGTAGGGCGGGAATGTGATCTCGCGCGCCGGCAGCGGCTGCGGCGGCCGCTCGGTCGGCCACGATCCGGACTGCGCGGACGCAGAGACTGACAGCAGGCCGATGGCGCAAGTGGCGCATGCCTTCAGGCATGCGGATCGCGCCGATCGCACGACTGAAGTCGTGCGCCACATCGAAGTCGCTCGCCACATCGAAGTCGCTCGCCACATCGAAGTCGTGCGCCACATCGAAGTTGTGCGCCACATCACTGCGCACCGGCTTTCCCGGACGGCATCAGCGTGATCACCAGCCGGTTCTCCGGCCTGAAGTAGGTCTTCGCGACCCGCTGCACGTCGGCCACCGTGATGTTCTGAAAGATCTCGAACTCGCCGTCCGCCGTCTTGATGTCGTTGTGAATGACGACGGCGTGCGACAGCTGCCCGGCTTTCTGCTGGTTCGACTCGCGGCCCATGATGTAGTCGCGCGCAAACTGATTCTTCGAGCGCTGCAACTCGTGATCGGTAATCGGCTCGGTCTTCAACCGGTCGAGTTCCGCGATCAGCGCATCGGCCACTTCCTCGGTCGTGTGGCCCGGCTGCACAATCGCGACGGCGTAAAACAGATTGGGATCCTCGATCAGGTTGGCGTTGCCGAACGCCGCGACGGCCATTTGTTTTTCGTAGACCAGCTTCTTGTAGATGCGCGACGTCTGGCCGTCGGACAGCACCTTCGCCGCGATGTGCAGCGGATACGAGTCGGGGTTGCCATCCTTGATCACGTGATACCCGACGACGACGGCGGGCAGCGGCCAGGGCTCCTGCAGCGTGACGCGCTTCTCTTTCGTCTGCGGCGGTTCCTGCGGAATGTCGCGCGGTACAGCACGGTCCGACTTCGGCACACGGCCCATGTAGGTGTTCACCAGCTGCAGCGCCTGCGCTGAGTCGAAGTCGCCGACGATCACCATCGTCGCGTTCGCCGGCACGTAGAACGTCTTGTAGAAATCGCGGACGTCCTCGACCGACGCGGCCTGGAGGTCCTCCATACTGCCGATCGTCGCGTGCTTGTACGGATGCACGGTGAACGCCTGGTCGTAGATGATCTCGTTCAACCGGCCGTAGGGCTGGTTGTCGACGCGCATGCGCCGTTCTTCTTTGACGACGTCGCGCTCGTTGGCGAACGTGTCCTTGTCGATGCGGAGCGTCGCCATGCGGTCGGCTTCGAGCCACAGGCTGAGCGGCAGGTACTGCGACGGCACGGTCTCCCAGAACACCGTCTCGTCATCGGTCGTGTAGGCATTGCTCTGGCCGCCGACCGAGGCGAGCATCGAGGTGTGTGCTTCGGGCTGGACGTTTTTCGAGCCCTTGAACATCAGGTGTTCGAACAGATGCGCGAAGCCGGTGCGGCCAGGTTTTTCATTTTTCGATCCGACGTGATACACGAGCTGCACGTGGACGATCGGCGTCGAGTGATCCTCGGAGAGGACGACGGTCAGACCGTTTGGCAGCGAGGTGATTTCGTACTGCAGCTTCGGCGGACGGGATGCCGCGAGCAGGGGCTGGGTGGCGGCCGTGAAGACGCCGCCGACCAGCAACGCCGCGGCCAGCACACGAAGGGACCTGACCATATGCTCCGATTATCTACTGAGTAGGCGGAACCCGGCGAGGCCCCATCGCTGCGACAGGCGGTCGAGCGGATCGGCGTCCACGCGCTTCTCGTAGCCCGCAAACATCTCCAGCACACCAGCCCGGCCGGTCACCCGAAGCCCTGCCTCAATCAACCCGCCTGCCTGCGTCCCGCGGTGCGCGAGGGTCTCGTCGACCGCGAACAGCCGCCCGGAGCCATGGCCAAAAACGCCGAGACGCGGACTGATCGGATGGCGCACGAGCACGTGCATCTCACCCAGCCAGGTGTAGTCGACATAGGAATGCTGCGTCGCCCGGCCGCCCTCGAGATCCACATCGATGGTCGCGGCGGCGAGTGTCATGTGCCGCATCACGCGGCCGCCCACTTCGTTGTACGCGACCGCAAACGGCTTCGGCCGATCGCTGAGATGACGCGACACGTGATGAAAGATTCCGGCGACTTCCGTGTCGGCGTTGATCCGCGCCGAGATGAAGCCCTCGAGCGTGTAGCTGCTCTGATTCGGATCGAAGGGCCGGTATTCGCTGCCGAGCACCGCCTGATAATCGGCGACGACACCGAGCCGCGCGACGACGAGGTCAGCGATGTCGAACGACCCGCCGAAGTGCGTGTCCCATGAAAAGCGTTCGTCCGGCACTCGTGGCGCGGGAGTCCCCTCCGACGTCAGCAGCGACGTCGCCGACATGTGGAAGTCGTAGCGCGTGAGAAACTCCGGGGCTGCAGGCGCGGGAACAACGATGGGTTGCGGCGCTTGCGCGGCGGCTTGAGCAGCAAAGGCGAGCAGGAAACCTAATGCGAACACCGCAGGTTTGAAAACCTGCGCCACGGGTGATGCTAGCGATCCTTCTGGGGTGTCTGACATTCAGCAAGCTTCTCCTCGAGTTCGACGATGCGTTGCGCGAGCGCTTCGAGACGTTTCTTCATCTGCGGCAGTTGGCGGAACGCCAGCGCGGCCTTCCGCCAGTCCGCGTGCGGAAACGCCGGGTGACCGGTGACGAACGCGCCGGCATCGACAGATCGCAGGACGGCGCTCTTTGCGCCGACGATCGCGCGATCGCCGACCGTGATGTGCCCGGCCACCCCGCTCTGCCCCGCCATCATCACATCGTCGCCAATCGTCGTGCTGCCGGCGATACCCACCTGCGCCGCCAGCAGCACACGGCGACCGACGGCGACGCCATGCGCGATGTGGACCAGGTTGTCGATCTTCGTGCCGGCGCTGATCCGCGTTTCGCCAATCGCCGGGCGATCGATCGTCGAGTTCGCGCCAATCTCCACGTCGTCTTCGATGACGACGTCGCCGTGCTGCGGGATCTTCAGGTGCGTGCCGTCCTTCTGACGCGCGAAGCCATACCCGTCGCTGCCAACCACGACGCCGTTGTGCAGGGTCACGCGATCGCCGAGAACGACGCGCTCGCGAATCGACACCTGGGAATGGATCACACAGTCGTCGCCGATGACCGCGCCGGGACCGATGACCACGCTGGGATGAAGGATGGTGCGCGCGCCAATCGCCGCGCCCGCGCCCACCGTGACGAATGGGCCGATGGACACATCGGCGCCGAGCACCGCGTCGCTCGCCACCGCGCTGTGCGGGTCCACGCCCTTCGCCGGCGGCGTGGTGCGCACGAACATCGCGACGGCGCGCGCGAAGGCGGTGTAGGGATCGTCGGTGTGCAGCACGGCGCACGGCGCGTGCGGCGCCTCGCCCTTCGTGCGGCCCAGGATCACCGCCGACGCGCGGGTCGTGGCCAGTTGCGGAAGATAACGGGCGTTCGCGACGAACGCCAGATCGCCAGGCTGCGCGGAATGAATCGCCGCGACGCGGACGATGTCCACATCGCCATCGCCTTCGAGGCGGCACTGCAGCCGATCCGCGATGTCGCGCAGTTTCACGGTCTTCAGCTTACCGCTTCCTGACCTTCTGGATGGCGCGCGGGGCGGCCATCTTCAACTCGGGCTTGCCGGCCTGCGTCCACGCGCTGACAATCACACTCGCTGTCGCCGTGATCGAGTCCGCCAGCTGCCGCTCGAGCACCGGCCGGATGCTGGTGAAGAAGGTTTCGAAATACTCGTCGTCGTACGTCTCTTTGGCGCCGATGGCTTTTCGATCAGCCTCGAGGATCTGCGGCGCCAGCTGAAAACTGGACAGGGCGATGTCGAAGATGAAGTCTCGCGTGTTCGTGACGATCCGGACCGGCGCCGGATTGATCGTCATCCGCGACTCGAAGCGCTCGAACAGCTCCGACTCGAACCGGCTGTGCAGGCCGCTCTGGCCGGAGAGCTGCCCGTCATAGTTGTTGTGGATGTGGAGCGGCTGGTGCGCGTCCTGGACGTAGTGGGCCAACGTTGATGCGAACAGCACGGTGTTGCCGCCGACGTACAGCTGATTGCGCGCAAATCCCTGAAAGGTGCGCCGCAAGTTGCCGAACTCCTCCATGGTTCTCCACGGCAGCAGCCCGTGACGGCGAACGGTCGCGACGCCGAACTTCTCGACCGCGGCATCATAGTCACGCGGCAGCGCGGCGAATGGATAGGGCCCATAGTCGTCGACGCCGAAGTCAATCTGATGATTCGGCGGCTCCTCTGCGAACCCGGCCACACGCCACAGATCAGGATCGTTGACGCGCAGCACGAGCTCGTCGCGATTGCGTTCGAAGAACGGTTTGATCTCCGGCGGCAGAAGCTCGATCGCCCTCCGCATGATGTAGCGATGCGCGACCGCGCCCCACGCAAACGCCGTGGTGGGGACGACGCACGCGACGACCAGCGCCGCAGCCACGATGGAGGCTTTTCGCATGCTGATATATTACGGCACTTGGACAACCTCACCCATTCGCTGTTCGGGCTGACGCTGGCGCGGACGCCATTGGAGCGCGCCGGCCGCGGCGCCACCGCCGCGCTCCTCATCGCCTCGAACGCACCCGACGTCGACATCGTCGCCACCGCCGGCGGCGCCGTGAAATATCTGGAGTGGCATCGCGGGATGACGCACGGTCTTCTGGGCGTCGTGGGCCTCGGCGTGATCACGGCCGCGCTCGTGTGGACCGGACGCCGCATCTACGACCGGCGGCGCGAACGCGCGGAGCCGGTCGCGTCACAGACGCGGACGCCGCGCACTGCCCGCCCGGCCGCCGAATACGACGCATCGTTCGGCATGCTGGTTGCGGTGTCGATGATCGGCGTCCTGCTGCATCTGGTGCTGGACCTGCCGACGACGTACGGCACGCGGCTGCTGAGCCCCTTCGACTGGCACTGGTTCGCCGCCGACTGGATGCCGATCGTCGACATCTATCTGCTGGTCGTGCTGATCATCGGACTGCTCGGCAAGCCGACGCCGGCGCAGGCGCGCACCAAAGCCGCGCTGGTGTTCGTCTTGATGGCCGCCAACTATGGCGTCCGCGGGTTCGCGCATCACCAGGCGCTGGTGCTCGCGCCGCGGTTGTTCGGACCCTCGTTACCGGCGCGCTGCGATGCGCCGCCTTCGTCGCTGGCGCCGATCGACAGATGGCCGCGGTCAAGCCCGCCAACGAGCCCCCCGCCGGGCAAGCGCTGCCTCGTGGAGATGGTCGCGATGCCGTCGTTCACATCGCCGCTCACCTGGCGCATCATCGCGCAGATGTCGAACGCGTACGAGATGCACGACATCAACCTGCTCGACCAGTGGTTTGGCCAGGCGCAGAGCGCCAGCGATGCGCCGTGGCGGCTGACGCTGCGCTATCCGAACGTGTGGACGCCGGCGATACAACGGGCGGCAACGACGCATCTGGGGATGGTGTTTCTCGGATTCTCCCGCTTTCCGGCTGCGCGATTTTCCGTCGACTCGCAGGGCGTCACCACCGTCCGCTGGACAGACATGCGGTTTGTCGGCGGCGCGTTTGGGCTCGACCAGCCGGGCCCGCGGACCAGTCCGTTCACCGCCAACGTCCGCATCAGCGCGGACGGCCACGTGCTCGACGAGTCGCTCGGCCGGTAGTGTTAGCATCTCTGCATGTCTGCCGGATTTACCCGAGACCAGATCGCGGCGATCGCCGCGCTGGCGCATCTGGAGCTTGACGCGCCGGAAATGGATCTCTTCGCGCGACAGCTTGGCGACATCCTGACATACGCTGACGCCGTGCAACAGGTCGACACGACCGGCGTCCCTCCGACTGCATCCCTCGTCTCTCTTCACGCGGCCGATCGCCTGGATGCGATCCGCCCGTCGCTGGATCGCAACGAGGCGCTGACGAGCGCGCCAGGCGCCGCCGTCGATGCGGGGTTTTTCAAAGTCCCGCGGGTCATCTGATGACCATTCGCGAGACCCGCGACGCGGTGCGATCGGGCGCCCGATCGGCGGCCGAGGTCTGCGCCGACGCGCTCGCCCGCATCGAGACGCTCAACCCGCAACTGAACGCCTTCAACACCGTCGTTGCCGACAGAGCGATGGCGCGCGCGGAAGCGATCGATCGCGAGCCGGATCGCTGGCGCGACGCACCACTGGCCGGCGTCCCGATCGCGGTGAAAGACAACCTGTGCACGCGAGGGATTCGCACGACCGCCTCCTCGCGGATGCTCGAACACTACGTGCCGCCATACGACGCAACCGTGGTGTCGCGGCTCGAGCAGGCCGGCGCCGTGATTGTCGGCAAGACGAATTGCGACGAGTTCGCGATGGGCTCGTCGAACGAAACCTCGGCGTTCGGTCCCGTGCATAACCCGTGGGCGCTCGATCGCATCCCCGGCGGTACGAGCGGCGGATCGGCCGCGGCCGTCGCCGCGCGGCTGACGCCGATGGCGCTCGGTTCGGACACGGGCGGATCGATTCGACAGCCGGCGTCACTGTGCGGGGTCGTGGGCCTCAAGCCGACGTACGGCCGCGTGTCGCGCTACGGCCTGATCGCGCACGCGTCATCGCTCGACCAGATCGGCCCGCTCACGCGCACGGTGCATGACGCGGCGCTGACATTGAACGTGCTGGCAGGGTCAGATGACGCTGACGCCACCAGCGCTGCGGAGCCGGCGCCCGACTACACCGCTGCGCTGACAGGCGACGTCCGCGGCACGCGCATCGGTATCCCGCGCGTATTGCTCGAACACGGCGTCGACACGGAAGTCTCGCGCGCCATGGACGCGGCGCTCGACGTGCTGAAGGCGCGCGGCGCCACGATCGTCGACGTCGATCTGCCGCACGCGCGCTTCGCGACACCGGTCTACTACCTGGTCTCCACGGCGGAGGCGAGCTCGAACCTGGCGAGGTACGACGGCGTCCGCTACGGCTTCCGCGCGACGGACCAGGGACCCACGACCGCGGACCAAGGACTACGAGCGATGTATGCGAAGACGCGCGCGCAAGGCTTCGGTCCCGAGGTCAAGCGCCGGATCATGCTCGGCACATACGTGCTGAGCGCCGGCTACTACGACGCGTACTACCTGAAAGCGCAGCAGGTGCGCACGCTGATCCTGCGCGACTACGATCGCGCCTTCGCTGACGTGGACGTCGTCGCGATGCCGACAAGCCCGATGCCGGCCGTGCGCATCGGCGAGCGCGTATCGGATCCGGTGCAGATGTATCTGATGGACGTCTTCACGGTCAGCGCGAACCTGTCCGGCCTGCCGGCGATCAGCGTGCCGTGCGGCTTCACCCGCGGCCCTGGCGCACCGAAGCTCGGCGACGCGGCGTCGAGCGCAGGCGGGCTACCAATCGGGCTGCAGTTGATGGGACGCCGGTTCGACGAAGCGACGCTGTTACGCGTCGCCGATGCCTACGAACGCGATACCGAATGGTCGACACAGCCACCCCCCCTGATCTCGAACCGCTGAAGCCGGCCGACTGGACGACGTTCACCGACGAGAAGCTGCTCGAGGTCCGGATGTGCGACCTCGGCCTGGCGATCGCGGGCACCGAACTCGAGCCACGAATCGCGCAGCTCAACGAGGAGCTCGAGGCGCGAGGCCTCGTGTTCCGGCCGCACTATTGGCTGTCGGACGAATGGTTCACGCCCGACGGCGTGCCCGGGATCGCCATTCCGTTCTATTTGGCGCATCCGCGCCTCGCCAAACTCGAGCTGGCAGAGATGCTCGAGGTCGAGGGCGGCGATCCCGAGTCGTGCCTGCGCATCCTCCGTCATGAAGCCGGCCACGCCATCGACAACGCGTACCAGCTGCAGCGGCGGCCCACGCGGCGCCGGTTGTTCGGCGATCCAAAAATCGAATACCCCGAGTACTACACGCCGAAGCCGTACAGCAAAAGCTTCGTGCAGCATCTCGATCACTGGTACGCGCAGAGCCACCCCGACGAGGATTTCGCCGAGACGTTCGCGGTCTGGATCGATCCGCACGCGATGTGGGCCACGCGCTACGCCGGCTGGCCGGCTCAGCGGAAGGTCGAGTACATGGATCGCCTGATGCGCGAGATCGCGCGCACCCGACCGCGCGTCACGTCCAAACGCCAGGTCGACCCGCTGCCGCGACTGAAGAAAACGCTCGGCGAACACTACCGCGCGAAGCGCGAGCATTACGGCCTCGACCACCCCGATTTCTACGAAAGCGATCTGCGCAATCTGTTCTCCGACGCGCCGCAGTACGCCAGAAACCTCTCGGCCGCGCGCTTCGTCCGGCGCATCCGCAAAGAGGTCCGCAGCACGGTCGCCAGCTTCACCGACAGCTACCAGTACACGATCGATCAGCTGCTCGTGAAAATCATCGAGCGCTGCCGCGAATTGAACCTGCGCCTCACCGATAGTGAGGACGCCACGAAAATCGACTTCATGGTCTTTCTGACGGTCCAGACGATGAATTACCTGCACAGCGGCAGACACCGGGTGGCGCTGTGAGCGCGAAGCTGCGCGTGCTCGCGCTGGTCCACCGCCACCTGGTCCCGCCCGACGTCATCGAGCCTGGCACCGACACCGTCGCCGCGCCCTGGCGCACGGAGTACGACGTCATCTCCACCCTGATCGGCCTCGGCCACGAAGTGAAGGCGCTCGGCGTGCACGACGATCTCGGCGAGATCCGGCGTCTGGCGACGGAGTGGAAACCGCACATCGCCTTCAACCTGCTCGAGGGCTTTGACGACATCACGATCTTCGACCAGAACGTCGTGTCGCACCTCGAGCTGCTGAAGCTGCCGTACACCGGCTGCAACCCGCGCGGCCTGCTGCTGGCGCGCGATAAGTCGCTGTCCAAAAAACTGCTCGCGTATCACCGCATTCCGGTGCCGGAGTTCGAAGTCGTCCGCATCGGCCGGCCGGTTCGGCGGCCCAAGCGGCTCCCCTTCCCGTTGATGGTGAAGTCGCTCACGCAGGAAGCGTCGATCGGTATTTCGCAGGCGTCGGTCGTCGACAGCGACGAGAAGCTGAAGGAACGCGTCTCCTTCATCCACGACAGCATTGGCACGGCGGCGATCGTCGAGCAGTACATCGAAGGCCGCGAGATGTACGTCGGGATCCTCGGCAATCAGACGCTGCAAGCCATGCCGGTGTGGGAGCTCTTCTTCACGAACATGCCTGAGGGCGCAAAGCGCATCGCGACCGATCGCGTGAAGTGGAGCGTCAAGTATCAGAAGAAATACGGCATCGACAGCGGGCCAGCCGCGGACCTCACCGAGTCCAAAGCCGAGAGCATCCAGCATGTGTGCAAGCGGGCGTACCGGGCGCTGGAGTTGAGCGGCTACGCGCGCATCGATCTGCGGCTGGATGCGGCGGGCAACGCCTGGGTGATCGAAGCGAATCCGAATCCGCAAATTGCCAGGGGCGAGGACTTTGCCGCGTCGGCGCAGAAGGTCGGTCTCGGCTACGAGACGGTGATCCAGCGCATCATCAACCTCGGCATGCGCTGGCAGCCGGAGAGTTTTGCCTAAGAAAGGAGGGCTTAGGGCTTAGGGCTTAGCTGAGTTAGTGGCTCAAGACCGGGCGCGAGGCGAGCTTGACGATGGCCCAGATGGCGACCACCACGAAGGCAATCGGCAGCAGCGGAATCATCACGGTCAGAACGACGGCGAGCACCGCCATCATCAATCCGAACACGACCGCGAGCAGGGCGAACGGAAGGACCAGCAAGCCGAAGAGGAGCCCGAAGAAAAGCCGGAACGGCAGCGTCAGCAGGAAGAACATGTGATTATTTACGTGCGGCGGCCTCGAGGAGTTCCGGCGACTTCAGCTGGTCGGCCGGCCCGTGCGGAGCGCCCGGCGCGAAATAAACCATCGGCTGAAGGCTGATCCGCTCGTCGAGGCTCTTGATCACCGACGCAGCCCCGCCCGCGGTCTTCCGCGTCTTCGTGAACCCGGCGAGTACGCAGAAGCCAATGAAGAGAAAGAGCACGAACCCCGTGCTCGAGA
>JAYVMG010000662.1:0-14823 GCA_043759095.1 Acidobacteriota bacterium
TGGATTTTGCGGTTGACAACCATTCGTCTCCACCTTAGTATTTCGGTGGAAATTTGTGGGGAAAAGTGGGTCGTTTTTAGAGGCTTGGTGTGTTTAGAGGCCACGAACAGGCCCGCATAGATGATAAGGGCAGACTCAAGGTTCCGAACGTCTTCCGTTCGTTCCTCGAGAGCCAGTACGGCCGCGAGCTGTTCCTTACCAGCCTGACGGGCGAATACGTGCGCCTGTACCCGATGCCCGTGTGGCTCGAGCTCGAAGAAAAACTCGGCAAGATGCCGTCCACCCATCCTTCGCGCCTCCGCTTTCTCGATCGTACCAATTTTTTCGGACAGGTTGTGGAACTCGATACGCAGGGCCGTGTGTTGATCCCCGCGCGCCTGCGCGAGACGGCCGCGATTGCCGGCGACGTCGACGTGCTCGGCCAATACAACTACCTCGACGCGTGGAACCACGATCGCCTCCAGGCGAAGCTGCACAGCGACCCGTACACGGACGAGGACGCGAAAGCGCTTTCGGAGTTCGGCATCTGATGACCCACATCCCCGTCATGACCGCCGAGGTGCTGCAGCATCTGCGCCCGGAGCAGGGCGGGTTGTTCGTCGACTGCACAGTCGGGCTCGGTGGCCACTCGCGCGCGCTGCTCGAGGCGGGCGCCTCGCGCGTCATCGGCCTCGACCGCGATCTCGACGCGCTCGTGCGTGCCCGCGAAACGCTTGCGCCGTGGGGCGATCGCGTGGAGCTGGTGCATGCCGACTATCGTGAACTCGAAGAAGTGCTCGACAGCCGCCAGATCGTCCACGTCGACGGCACGCTCGCCGACCTCGGCGTCTCGTCGATGCAGTTCGACGCGCCGGGCCGCGGCTTCAGCTTCATGCGCGACGAACCGCTCGATATGCGCATGGATCGCACGGGCGCCGAAACCGCCGCCGATCTCGTCGCGCAGGCGAGCGAGCGCGATCTCGCGGACGCCATCTTTCAGTACGGCGAAGAGCGCTACTCGCGCCGCATCGCGCGGGCGCTCGTCGAGGCGCGCCGCGAGGCGCCCGTCGACACGACCGGCCGTCTGGCGACGATCGTCCGCCGCGCGATCCCGCACCGCGGCGGCCACGTCCGCATCGATCCCGCGACCAAGACGTTTCAGGCGCTGCGCATCTGGGTCAACCGCGAGCTCGACGGCCTCGATCGCTTCGTCGAGACGGCCGCGCGCCGCCTCCGCGCCGGCGCGCGCCTGGCCGTGATCACGTTTCACTCGCTCGAGGACCGCATCGTGAAACACACCCTGCGCGCGTTGCAGCAGCGCGACGGCCTCGTCCAGGTGCTGACGAAGAAACCGCTCATCCCCACCGATGTCGAAAAGGGCAGCAACCCTCGCGCGCGCAGCGCCAAGCTCCGCGTGGCGGAAAGGATCGCCTGATGGAAGCGTTCGAGTACGCCATCAAGAAAGACGTCCGCAACAACCCGATCGTCCGCGAGGTCGACGACGCGCGGCAGCGCGAGCTCTGGAAATCGGTGGGCATCGCCGGCTTTCTCGTGCTCGTCCTGCTGGTGTCGGCCTGGCAGCATTTCGAACTACTCCGCCACGGCTACCAGGTCGAGGAACTCCAGAAGCAGCGCACCGCGGAAGATGACATCGCGCGCCGCCTGCGCCTCGAAATCGACACGCTCAAGGCGCCGCGGCGGATCGAGACCCTTGCCACGGAGCAACTCCACCTGGTCGCGCCGTCGCGCGACGAGGCGATCGTGATCGAACGTGTCGTCCCGGCCGATCCGCCGGCTGCCTCCGTCGTCGCGCGCCGCTAAGCCGAAGACCAGAAGACGCAGGACGCGAGATGACGACACCCGTGACCGCAGCCACGCACGACTGGCGCCCGATCCTGACGCGCCGGGTCGCCATTGTTGCGGCCGTGCTCGCGCTCTGGGTGGTCGGCATCGAGGCCAAGCTGGTCTACCTGCAGATCTATCAGCACGCCGATCTGGTCGCCCGTGCCGAACGCCAGCAAGAGCGCACGCAGCCGTCGCCCGCCAAGCGCGGCGACATCGTCGATCGCCGCGGCCGTGTGCTCGCCACCAGCGTGGACGCCGACACGATCTATGCAGTCCCCACAGAAATCGACAACGCCAAGGACGCGACGACGAAGATCTGCGATGCGCTCGGCGATTGCGATTCGAAAGATCGCCTGTCGATGGCCGAGAGACTTGGCCAGCATAAGGCGTTCGCGTACGTGAAACGCCAGGTCGCGCCCGATCAGGCGCAGCGCGTCGCCGCGCTGAACCTGGACGGCATCGGCTTCATCAAAGAGAGCAAACGCTTTTACCCGAACAAAGAGCTCGCGGCGCATCTGCTCGGCTGGGTCGGGATCGACAACAAGGGGCTGAGCGGCCTCGAGTACACCTACGACCCGCAGATCCGCGGCAAGGCGGGCGCCATCATGGTGCACACCGACGCGCGGCGACATGCGTTCAGCCGCTTCGAGCGTCCGCCGACGGCGGGCTCGAGCGTCGAGCTGACGATCGACGAGTACCTGCAGCACATCGCTGAACGCGAGCTGCACGCGGGCGTCATTCAGAACCGCGCCGCAGGTGGCACCGCGATCATCATGAATCCGCACACCGGCGAGATTCTGGCGATGGCGAACGAGCCCACGTTCAACCCCAACGCCTATCGCGACTCCAATGAGACCGAACGCCGCAATCGCGCCGTGCAGGATTTGTATGAGCCCGGGTCCACCTTCAAGGTCGTCACCGCGTCGGCGGCGATCGAAGAAAAGGTGATGCCGATTGACACCATGATCAACACGCATCCGGGCGTGATCCACATCGCCGGCCGTCCCAAGCCGATCACCGAGGCGAACCATCACGACTACGGCGTGTTGTCTTTCGAGGATGTCATCGTCCATTCGAGCAACATTGGCGCGATCAAGATCGGCCTTCGCGTCGGGACAGAGCGGTTGAGCAAGTACGTCGCCTTGTACGGGTTCGGCCACCCCGTGTCGCCAGACTTCCCGAGCGAGAGTCCGGGCATTGTCTGGAATGCCTCGAAATGGACCGAGAGCGCGCTGGCGTCGGTGTCGATGGGCTACCAGATCGGCGTCACGCCGCTGCAGATGGTGACGGCGATCAGCTCCGTGGCCAACGGCGGCGAGATGATCGAGCCGCGCGTGATCCGCGCGGTCTACCGCGACAATCGTCGCTTCGCGGTGCAGCCGAAAATCATCCGCCGCACAATCAGCGCCGACACCGCGGCGACCCTCACCGGGATCATGGAAGGCGTCGTCGCACGCGGCACGGCGAGATTGGCCCAGATGCCGGGCTTCACGATTGCGGGGAAGACCGGCACCGCGGCGAAGCTGGTCAACGGTCGCTACTCGACCTCCGACTACAACGCGTCGTTTGTCGGCTTCGTGCCGTCACGCAATCCTGCCATCGCGATCATCGTCGTCACCGACTCGCCGCACGGCGGACCGACGACCGGCGGGCCCGTGTCGGGTCCGGTGTTCAAGCGCATCGCGGAAGCGACGCTGCGTTACATGGGGATCGGACCGACGATCAATCCCCCGTCGCCCGTGCTGGTCGCTCGCCACGATGACGCGACCGATCACCTGCCGACGAGCGGCGCCGCGGCCAGTGAAGCCGTGGTCAGTCTTGTCGCGGACGGCCCGCCGGGGACCGTGCCGGATCTGCGCGGCATGAGCGCGCGCGAAGCCGTTCGCACACTCGTGAAGCTCGGCATGAACCCCCGCGTCGTCGGCGACGGGTTCGTGGTGTCGCAGGAGCCGCCCGCCGGCGCCCCGATCGATGGCGATGCCGTCTGTCGCCTCGTGCTCCAACGCTGGCCGTCGCGGCAGGTGGTGGCTGCGAGCCGCCCATGACCTGGACTGATCTCCACGGTGCGCTGCGCGGCCGGGGCCTGATCGGCGTGGATTCCGCGCCGCTGATCGACGCGCCCGGCATCGTCACGGGCGTCGCGTATGACTCGCGCGCCGTGGCGCCGGGCCAGGTGTTCGTCGCCCTCAAAGGACAGCACGCCGACGGCACGTCGTTCGCCCGGCAGGCGATCGAACGCGGCGCGGCCGCGATTGTGTCCGAGCAGCCCGCGCCAGACGGCGTCCGCGTGCCATGGGCCGTCGTCGGCGACGCGCGCCTGGCGCTCGCCGTGCTCTCGGTGGCGTTCCACGGCGATCCGAGCCGCGAGATGCGCGTGATCGGCATCACCGGCACGAACGGTAAAACGACGACCGCGTATCTGGTCGCCTCGATCTTCGAAGCCGCCGATGTCCGCTGCGGCATCCTCGGCACGGTCGCGTACCGCATCGGCGACGAGGTGCGTGAAGCGACGCGCACGACGCCCGAAGCGCCGGATGTGCAGGCGCTGCTCCGCGAGATGGTCGATCGACAATGCGGCGCCTGCGCCATGGAAGTGTCGTCGCACGCGCTGTCGCTGCGCCGCGTGGACGGCATCACGTTTTCCGCCGGCATCTTCACGAACCTGACCCGCGATCATCTCGATTTTCACGCGGACATGGACGACTACTTCCGCGCCAAGCGGCGGCTATTCGAGATGCTGCCGGCCGATGCGCCGAGCCTGTTGAACGTGGACGATCCACGCGGGCTGTCACTCGTGGAGGTCGGCGGGCGTCCGGTCACGTATGGGATCAACCGCCCGGCCGACGTCACGTCGGGTCCGCTGTCGTTTTCGCTCAAGGGATTGACGTTCGACGTCCGCACGCCTCGCGGCACGCTCCACGTGACGTCGAAGCTCATGGGACGGCCCAACGTCTACAACATCCTGGCGGCGGTCTCGACGGCGACGGCGCTCGACGTGCCGTTCGAGGCGATCGAGCGCGGGCTCACGTCGCTCGACGGCGTGCCGGGCCGTTTCCAGGTGGTCTCGGATCCCAAAGACGAAGTCACCGTCGTCGTTGACTACGCGCACACCGACGATGCGCTGCGCAATCTGCTGGAGACGGCGCGACCGCTCGCGGCGGGCCGCCTGATCACCGTGTTCGGCTGCGGTGGCGATCGCGATCGCACGAAGCGCCCGCTGATGGGGATGGTCGCCGGACGGCTCAGCGATCTCGTCGTGATCACGTCGGACAACCCGCGCAGCGAAGATCCCAGCCGCATCATCGAGGAAGTGCAGCGGGGGATCACCTCAGACACGCGGCGCGACAGCGCACAGGGTCAGCTGGCGATCGTCGATCGGCGCGCGGCGATCGCGAAGGCGATCGAGCTGGCGCGATCGGGCGACGTCGTGCTGGTGGCGGGCAAGGGGCACGAGAAATATCAGGTGATCGGCGACCGCGTGCTGCCGTTCGACGATGTCGCGGTTGCCCGTGAGGCGCTGATGCGCCGGCGGACCAAGTCGGGCGTGGCATGACGGCGGGCGCGGCGGGTCCGGCAGGATCCGCCATTCAGCTGACAGCCGCGTGGGTCGCGGAGCAGATGGACGGCACGGTGATGGCCGGCGACGTGACGCGCGGGTTTGGCGACGTGTCGATCGACACACGGACGCTGAAGCCTGGAGACGTGTACGTCGGGATTCGCGGTGAGCGGTTTGACGGCCGCGAGTTCGCAGGCGCGGCGATCGAAGCGGGCGCCGCCGGCGTGATCGTGCCGCGCGGATGGGTCGCAGGGCTACAGTCCCGCGCCACGTCTGAGGCGGTCGTCATTGAAGTCGACGATACGACCGTCGCGCTGCAGGCGCTGGCGCACGGGATACGACGCGAGGCGGGCGCGAAGGTCGTGGCGATCACCGGGAGCGCCGGGAAGACCACGACGAAGGAAGTGACGAGCGATTTTCTCGAGGCGCGGTACCGGGTGGTCCGCAACCGCGGGAATTTCAACAACCACATCGGGTTGCCGCTGGCGCTCATCGAACTGAGGCAGCGGCCGGAGATTGCCGTCGTCGAACTGGGGATGAATCACGCGGGCGAGATCAGCACGCTGGTGCGCGTGGCCGAGCCGGACGTCCGTGTGTGGACGAACGTCAGCGAAGCGCACCTCGGCTTCTTCGCCTCGCTCGACGCGATCGCCGATGCGAAGGCCGAAATCTTCGAAGGGGCGGGCGCGTCCACGCTGCTCGTGGCCAACGCGGACGATCCGCGGATCACGGCGCGGATTGGCGCGTTTCGAGGTCGCGTGGTGACGTTCGGGATCGAGGGCGACTTTGCCGACGTGCGCGCGAGCGCCGTCGAGGATCGCGGCATCGAGGGCATCAGTGCGCGCGTGACGACGAGGAACGGCGCCGTCGACATTACGACCCCGCTCATCGGCCGGGCGAACCTCGCGAACATTCTTGCCGCCACCGCGGTGGCCGAAGAGTTTGGCGTGCCGCTGGCGACGGTGGCGACGAGAGCGGCGCATCTTCGCCCGGCGGCGCATCGGGGCGAGGTGTTGCGGATGGCGAGCGGCGTCACCGTGATTGATGACAGCTACAACGCCAACCCGGACGCGACGAAGAAAGCGCTCGGCGTGCTCGCGGGATCGCAGGCCTCGCGGCGGATTGCCGTCATCGGCGAGATGCTCGAGCTCGGTGAGCGTTCGTCGGAACTGCATCAAGGGGTCGGGCGCGCGGCCGTCGACGCGCGCGTCGATGTGCTGGTATCGGTGGGCGGTGCACCCGCGAAGGCGCTGGCCGAGGCGGCCGCCGCCGCCGGGATGGCAGCCGTCGCCGTGCACTACTTCGCGACGAGCGACGAAGCAGCGACTGCGATGGCGGCGCTCGTGCGTGCTGGCGATCTCGTACTGGTGAAGGGATCGCGCGGCGTGAAAACAGATCGCGTCGTCGACCGTCTGAGAGCGGAGCAGGGCTGATGTTGTATCACCTGCTCTATCCGTTTCACACGCAGCTGTCGGTGCTCAACGTCACGCGCTACATCACGTTCCGCACCGCGGCGGCGACGTTGTCGGCGCTGGCGATCAGCCTGGCGTTCGGGCCATTGCTGATCCGGAAGCTGCGCGAATTCCAGATCGGGCAGGTCGTCCGTGCCGATGGACCGCAGACCCATCGGCCCAAGGCTGGCACGCCGACGATGGGCGGGTTGTTGATTCTGACGGCGGCGCTGGTGCCGACGTTGTTGTGGGCCGATCTCACGAATGTCTATGTCTGGATCGCGGTGCTGACGACGGCCGGCTACGGAGCCATCGGCTTTGCTGACGACTACCTGAAGATCGTCCGGAAATCGCATCATGGGCTGCTGCCGCGCTACAAGATGGGCTTCCAGATTCTCATCGGCATCGCGGTCGGCATCACGCTGCTCATTCTGCAGCACGAAGGCCTCTACAACACGCGCCTCGTGTTTCCGTTCTTCAAGCGGCTGATTCCGGATCTCGGTTACGGCTATCTGGTGTTTGCGGTATTCGTCCTCGTCGCCGAGTCGAACGCGGTGAACCTCACCGATGGCCTTGATGGCCTTGCGATCAGTGTGTTCGCGATCGCCGCCAGCGCGTACACGGCATTGGCCTACGTCACTGGCCACCGGGTCTTCGCAGAGTATCTGCTGATCGTGCGGTTTCCGCAGGCGGCCGAGCTGACGGTGTTCTGCGGGTCGCTGGTCGGCGCGTCGCTGGGATTCCTTTGGTACAACTCGTACCCCGCAGAAATCTTCATGGGTGACGTCGGCTCGCTGGCGCTTGGCGCTGCGCTCGGCATCGTCGCGATCCTGATCAAGCAGGAGCTGCTGCTCGTGATTGTCGGCGGCGTGTTCGTGCTCGAAGCCCTGTCGGTGGTGCTGCAGGTCGGCTACTTCAAAGCGACCGGCGGCCAGCGCATCTTCCGCATGGCGCCGCTGCATCACCATTTCGAGTTGAGCGGCTGGAGCGAGCCGAAGGTGATCACGCGCTTCGTGATTGTCGGAATCATCTTTGCGCTGTTCAGTCTGGCGACGTTGAAACTGCGATGAGTTTTTCAGTCGAAGGCGCACGCGTGACCGTCGCCGGAGCGGCGCGAAGCGGCCTGGCCGCCGCCGAACTGCTTGCGCGCCGCGGCGCGCGCGTGACGCTCTCTGATTCGCGGGCCGATCTGCCCGAGGCCGATCGGCTCCGCCGTCTCGGCGTAGCGCTCGAACTGGGGGGCCATACGCTCGCCACGTTCACGGACACCGATCTTGTCGTCCTCAGCCCGGGCGTGCCGCCCGATCAGGATGTGGTGCAGGCAGCGCGCGATCGCGGCATCCCCGTGATCGCTGAGATCGAACTCGCGTCGCGCTGGCTACTGGGCCGTGTGATCGCGATCACCGGCACCAAAGGCAAGTCGACGACGACGGCGCTGACGGGCCTGATGCTGGAGGCCGCGGGATTCAAAGTGACCGTCGGCGGCAACATCGGGGATCCGCTGAGCGCGCAGGTGTCGAAGTCGACGCCCGACACATTCCACGTGGTCGAGACCAGCAGCTTTCAACTCGAGCAGATCGACACGTTTCATCCGTGGATCGCCGTGATGCTGAATCTCTCGCCCGATCATCTCGACCGGCATCCGAACGTCGCCGCCTACGGCGCAGCCAAGGCGCGGATCTTCGAGAACCAGAACGCCGGCGACTTTGCCGTGATCAACGCCGACGATCCCGCGGTGCTCGACCTCGCGCGGCGCGGCCGCGCAACGGCGCGCCAGTTTTCGATGTGCGGATCGATCAATTGCGGCACGGTGGTCGAGGACGGCTGGATTGTGGATCGGCAACGCGATCGCGCCGAACGCCTCGTCCCACTCGATGTCATCCACCTGCTGGGACCGCATCTCGTGAACGACGTGATGGCGGCCGCGACCGTCGGGGTCATCGCCGGCGCGGCGCCTGCGGCCATGACCGCCGCCGTCGACGCGTTTCACGGTCTCGAGCACGCGATGGAACTCGTTGCGGATGTGGGCGGCGTGCGGTTCGTGAACGATTCAAAGGCGACCAACGTCGAGTCGGCGCTGCGGTCGATTGAAAGCTTCGATCGCAACCTCGTGCCGATCATGGGTGGCCGGTTCAAGGGTGGCGATCTGCGGCTGCTGCGCGAATTGCTCAAGGCGCGCGCGAAAGCGCTGGTGGCGATCGGTGAGGCGCGTCCGCTCCTGCGCGAAGCCCTTGGCGACATCGTCGATGTGGTGGAAGCCGACAGCTTTGCTGAGGCGATCGCTCTGGCGTACGAGCGGGCGAAGCCGTCTGGAGTGGTGCTGCTCGCGCCTGCGTGCGCGAGCTTCGACATGTTCCGCGATTACGCGGAGCGGGGACGGATCTTTAAGGAGGAGGTTAAGAGACTGACCGCGTCGAGGGCTAAGGGCTGAGCGCTGAGGGCTACGAGCCCTGAGCCTTAAGCCATCAGCCCTGAGAGGGTTTGTTGTGCTCTGAGCGGTGAACAGTCGTCAGTCGGTTCTCGCGGTTGAGGACTGACTGCTGGGAACCCAGGCTGCCCCGGTCTGGGAAGTTGGTGCCTCGGCCTGAGACCGACTGATGACTGTTGACCGCTCACGGCGATCGTGATTTCTGCTGCCGGGCATAGTTTCGGAACGAACGGGCTGGAGCTTTAGGCGGGGCCTGAAAGACCTCGCGCGACGGAAAAGATGGCGAGAAAACTCAAATCTGACAAGGTCCTGTTCATCGCGACTATCCTGCTGGTTGCCTTGAGCGTGGTCATGGTCTACAGCGCCTCGGCGCCGATGGCCCTGGATAAGTACGGCCGCGCCACCAGGTTCCTGACGACGCAGGCCATGTGGTCTGTGTTGGGCATCGCGATGCTCACCGTCGTCATGCGGATCGACTACCGCTTCTACCGCGAGCCGCTCTTTATCTGGACGGCTCTCGCGTTCGTGGCGTTTGCGCTCGTCTGCGTGTACTTCCGCGCGCCGGTGAACGGGGCGCGCCGCTGGTTCGGCATCGGCGGCATCGGTATCCAACCGTCAGAGTTCGCCAAGCTGATCGCCATCGTCTTCATCGCGGCGCTCCTCGAGCGACGGATGCATCGCATCGACGAAGTGACGTACTCGCTGTTGCCGATCGGGGTCGTCGTGTTGGGTCTGGTGGCGCTGATCCTGCCGGAGCCGGACTTCGGCACGTCGATGGCGATCATCATGATCACCGCCGTGATGATCTTCGCGGCCGGGCTGAACTGGCGGTATCTCGCGGGTCTCGCGCTCGTTGGTCTCCCCGCGATCTATATCGTGGTCATGGGATCAGCCTATCGCCGCCGCCGCACGCTCGCGTTTCTCAACCCGTGGGACGACCCGCTCGGCGACGGCTTCCAGATCATTCAGTCGCTGATTGCGATCGGCACCGGCGGCGTCTGGGGCAAGGGTCTGATGAACGGCGTGCAGAAGCTGTTCTATCTCCCCGAGCCGCACACGGACTTCATCTACTCGGTGATTTCTGAGGAGTTGGGGCTGATTGGCGCGACCGCGGTCGTGGTGTGTTTCTGCCTCGTCACGTGGCGCGGCATGCGCGTGGCGGTGCGCGCGCCGGACACGTTCGGCTCGTTCCTCGCGCTCGGCTTGACGATGATGGTCGCCGTGCAGGCATTCGTGAACATCAGCGTGGTGCTCGGGTTGATGCCGACGAAGGGCATCCCGTTGCCGTTCGTCAGCGCGGGTGGATCGTCGCTGCTCATCAATCTGATCGGGATGGGGATTCTGCTCAACGTGTCGCAGCACGCGTCGACTGAGGCATGACGCATGGCCTCAGTGTTACGTGTGGTGATGGCCGGTGGCGGCACCGGCGGTCATCTGTATCCGGGGATTGCCGTCGCGCGCGAGCTGCTGGCGCGCCGGCCGGATGCGGTCGTGTCGTTCGCGGGGACGGCGCGTGGGATCGAAGCGCGCGTCGTGCCGCGCGAAGGGTTTTCGCTGGATGTGATTCGCAGCAGCGGCGTGAAAGGGAAATCGATCGTCGATCGCGCGCGCGGCGCCCTGCTGATTCCGCTCGGCCTCGCCGACGGATGGCGCATCGTCTCGGCGCGGCGTCCGTCGATCGTGATCGGGGTGGGTGGGTACAGCTCGGGGCCGGTCGTCCTGGTCGCGGCGCTGCGCGGCGTGCCGACGATGCTGCTCGAGCAGAACGCGGTGCCGGGTCTGACCAATCGATTGCTCTCGTGGGTCGTACAGGCGGCGGCGGTGACGTTCGATTCGACGCAGGCGTTTTTCGGCACGAAAGCGTTCGTCAGCGGTAACCCGGTCCGGCCGGAGTTCTTCGCGGCGTCCGGACCTCATCAGGAGTCGGTGCTTGATGACCAGACGTCCGTCACGCAGGTTTTAGTTTTTGGCGGCTCTCAGGGCGCGCACGCAATCAACGTGGCCATGGTGGAGGCAGCATCGCAGTTGGCGGCCGGTGGTTCGCATCTTCGTATCGTCCACCAGACCGGTGAACGAGACGTGGAGATGGTCCGCACCGCCTACCGTCAGGCCGGGCTTCAGGCGAGCGTCGAACCGTTCTTCTACGACATGGGACGGCAACTTGGACAGGCAGACGTAATCGTCTGCCGCGCCGGCGCGACGACGCTGGCGGAGATCACGGCGGCGGGAAAAGCGGCGGTGCTGATTCCGCTGCCGACGGCGACCGACGATCACCAGCGCAAGAACGCCGAAGCGCTGTCGGTCGCGGGCGCCGCGGAACTGCTGCTGCAGCGGGACCTGACCGGGCCCGCGCTCGCCGCGCGCGTGCTGGCGCTGGCCGGCGACCGCGAACGGCGTCAGCGGATGTCGGCGGCGGCGCGATCGCTGGCGCGTCCAGACGCGGCCAGGCTGATCGTGGATCGCGCCCTGGCCTTGGCGGAGGGCGCGCGATGACGGGCTCAGGGCTCAGGGCTCAGGGCTCAGAACTGGTTCTGGCGTGCTAGGCAGGACCAGGCACGTCCACTTTGTCGGGATCGGTGGAATCGGGATGAGCGGCATCGCGGAACTGCTGGCGAATCTCGGCTACGCCGTCAGCGGATCGGACACCAAGCGTTCGGCGGTGACCGATCGGCTGCAGACGCTGGGTATCCGGGTGGACGCCGGGCACGACGCGCGGCACGTCGGCGACGCGGACGTGGTGGTGATTTCGTCGGCGGTGCCGGCGGCGAATCCGGAAGTGGCCGAAGCGGTGCGGCGGCACGTGCCGGTCATCCCGCGCGCGGAAATGCTCGCGGAATTGATGCGTCTCCGCTTCTCGATCGCGGTGGCGGGCGCGCACGGCAAGACGACGACGACGTCGATGATCGCACTGGTTCTGGAACGGGCGGGCCTGGATCCGACGGCGGTGATTGGCGGACGTCTCAGCGCATTCGGCAGCAACGCGCGGCTGGGGCGCGGCGAGCTGATGGTGGCCGAGGCGGACGAGAGCGACCGATCGTTTTTGAAATTGTTTCCGACGATGGCAGTGATAACGAACATCGACCACGAGCATCTCGAGAATTACGGCGGCTTCGAGGACCTGCAGCAGGCCTTCGTCGATTTCGCCAACAAGACGCCGTTCTACGGCGGCGTCGTCGCGTGCCTGGACGATGCGAATCTGGCGGCCGTGCTGCCGCGGATGACACGCCGCGTGATCACCTACGGTCTCGACTCGGCGGCGGCTGACGTCGTCGCCACCGATGTGACGCTCGGGCCGATGTGCGTTACGGCGAGCATCGCGCGCCGCGCGCGGCGTACGGATGCGACCGTGAAGGCGCTTGAACCACTCGGGACGCTGACGCTGGCGGTCCCCGGGCGCCACAACCTGCTGAACGCGCTGGCGGCGGTCGCCGTCGGCATGGAACTGGGCCTGTCGTTCGATCGCGTGGCCGCGGGGCTGAAGGATTTCCGCGGGGCCGAGCGGCGGTTCGATGTGCGCGGCGAAGTCAACGGCATCCTCGTTGTCGATGACTACGGGCATCACCCGACCGAGATTGCGGCGGTTCTCGCAGCCGCGCACACGCTGGGGCGGCGCATCGTCGTCGTCTTTCAGCCGCATCGTTATACGCGGACGGCATCGCTGATGGAGGCGTTCGGCCCGGCGCTCGCCGCCGCCCACTACATCGTGCTGACCGACATCTATTCCGCCGGGGAGGATCCGATTGCCGGCGTGACGCTCGACGCCCTCGGTGCGGCCGTCCGTCGGAGTGTGAAGGCGCCGGTTGATCTGGTGCCACGCCTGGACGATCTGGTGCCGGCGATCGTGCGGATCGCAAAGCCGGGCGACGTCGTGATCACGCTCGGGGCCGGTTCGATCGGCAGCGTGCCTGATCGCCTGGTCGCGGCGCTTGGTGGCGCCACCTCCGCGCCAACGACCGGAGCGCCGTCATGAGCGCGGTTGCGGCGCAAACTGATCGGCGGTTCCGGCGCGCGCACGTCAAGCCCGCCCGTAGAAAGCGGAACTGGCGCGCCAGCGTCAGGTCGCTGCTGATCTGGATCGCCGTCGTCGGCGCGGTGACGTACGGGGCACTCCGGACCTCGGCGCTCGCAGCGCACGCGCATGTGCTCGAGGTCGAGAAGATCGTTGTTCGCGGCAACGAACGGTTGTCCAAGGGCGAAGTGCTCGCACTGCTGAACGGCCTACGCGGCGAGAACCTGATGTGGACGGACCTGAATGTGTGGCGCGCACGGCTGATGGCGTCTCCCTGGGTGCGGGATGCGGCGCTGCGGCGCTCGCTGCCGTCGACCGTCGAGGTCGTGGTGTCCGAGCGGCAGCCGATCGGCATCGGTCGCATCAATGGCGACATGTACCTCGTCGACGAGCGCGGCGTGATCATCGATCAGTACGGGCCGCAGTACGCCGACATCGATTTGCCGATCATCGACGGCTTGTTGGCGGCGCCAAGCGGCGGGGGATCCATGACCGACGAGGGCCGCGCGGATCTCGCGGCGCGCGTGATCGCGGCCGTGAAGTCGAAGCCGGCGATCGCGCGGCGGTTGTCGCAGGTGGACGTGAGCGACCTGCACAACGCGTCGGTGATCCTCAGCGGCGACTCCGCGATGATTCAGCTCGGCGACGACCAGTTTTTGGCGAGGCTCCAGTCGTATCTCGACCTGGCGCCGACGCTGCGCGAACGCGTGGCCGACATCGATTCCGTCGACCTGCGCTTCGACGACCGGATTTACGTGAAGCCGACAAAGACCGCGAGCCCCGCAAAAACGGGCGCTCAGAAGAAGAAAAAGTAGGGGGAGCTGAGTGGCGCGAAAAGAACGATACCTGGTCGGCCTGGATGTCGGCACCTCAAAGGTGACGGCCGTCGTCGGCGAAATGCTGGACGGCAAAGGGCTCGACATCGTCGGGCTCGGCGTCGCCGAGTCGCGCGGCATCCGGCGTGGCGTCGTGGTGAACCTCGAAGCCGCGGTCGATTCGATCAAGAAAGCGATCGAAGAAGCCGAGCTGATGGCAGGGGTCGAAATCGATTCGGTGCACCTGGCGCTGTCGGGACCGCACATCAAGGGGTTCAACAGCCGGGGTGTGATCGCGGTCGCCGGCAAAAACCGCGAGATCACGCGTGAAGACGTGCGGCGGGCGATCGACGCGGCCAAGGCGGTGTCGCTACCGACGGGTCGGGAAATCCTCCACGTCCTGCCGCAGGATTTCGTGGTCGACGAACAGGACGGCATTGGCGCGCCGGTCGGCATGACGGGCGCCAGGCTCGAAGTCAACGTCCACATCGTGACCGGCAGCCAGAGCTCGACCCAGAACATCGTCGCATGCGTGAACCGCGCGGGCGTCACTGTGGCGGAGACGCTGGTCGAGCAACTCGCCGCGAGCGAATCGGTGCTGACCGAGGACGAGAAGGAACTCGGCGTTGCGCTCGTCGACATCGGCGGCGGCACGACCGACATCGCCATCTACGAGCGCGGCAGCCTGTGGCATACCGCGGTCATCGGTGTCGGCGGGGATCATTTCACGAACGATATCG
>JAYVMG010000663.1:0-5740 GCA_043759095.1 Acidobacteriota bacterium
TCGGCCGCACCCAGGCGCCGGGCATCGGCTCGAGGTAGAGCATGATCGAGGTCTCGAGGACGGCGCCGTGGCCGCCGATCGGGAGCTTGTGCTCGTACAGGTACATGTCCACATCGTCGTGCGTCTTGTTGTAGAAGTCGCTGACGTAGTAGACGCGGGCGCCCTTCGAGGACCACTTCTTGTCCATCTCCTCGGCGGCTTCTTTCATCTCGGCCTGGCCGCCGCCGTGATCGCCCATCACGTAGATGTCTTTGAAGCCGCTGCGGGCCAGACTGTCGATCTGCGCCAGCTGCACCTGCTTGAAGACGTCGGCGGGCATCTGGATCGCGCCCACCTGGTCGGCCATTTCGCGGCTCGCGTTGAGGCCGGTCGCGTTCACGGCGATCGGCAGGACCGGCGCGACGAGCGTCTTGCCGAGCTTCTTCGCGATCATGTCGGCGTGGCTGTGCGCCATCATCGTGTGGCCGCCGAGCACGTCCTGGGGACCGCGCTCTTCGGTGCCGCCCGCGGCGATCAGGATTGACGTCCAGCCGTCCTTCAATTTCTGCGACAGCTCGGTGTGGGTGAGCAGTTCGATGTCGACGATGTTCGCGACGTTGACCTGCGCGAACGCCGTGGACGAGATCAGCGCGGAAAGGGCGACGAGTGTGAGCATTTTCTTCATGACGCCTACTTGATCTTCTCGTAGGTCGCGAAGGTGACGGCGCGGGTCGTCTTCCCCTCGGGATCCATGCGCATGTAGATGACGCCAATCGTGTCGCCGTCCGGCGAGAGGACGTTGGTGAGCACCTGCGTCACCTTGCCGCCCTTCTTGTAGATGATCTCGTTGACCTTGTCGTTGATGACGCGGACCGATCCGGTGTCCGTGCCGGGATTGCCGTAGAGCGCCTCATCCTTGCCGTCGAACATCGTGTTGTAGCCCCACTTCGAAGCGACGCCGTCCTTGTTCACTGCGTCGATGGTGATCTTCATGCCCTTACCGTTGAAGGACTCGTAGGTCATGATGTTGCTGGTCGGCGCGGGCGCGTCGGACTTGATCCTCCAGCGGCCGAAGCGCGGGTTGGACGGCGCCTGGGCCGAGCCGGTGGTGGCCAGCAGGACGATCATCGTCATCAGGCCAGCTGCGAGTACATGCTTTCTCATCGATCACACTCCCTTGTCGTTTCGCGCCTTCAGCACGAGACGCATTTGTGGTTGTTCTTGGCGCCGAGTCCTTCGAGCAGTTTGATGGTGTCGGGATACGGTTGCGTGCGTTGCACCGGTCCGTTGGCCAGATCCACAGTGGTCTGGCCGGCACGGTTCACCGCGTTCACGTCCGCCCCCTTGGACACCAGATATTCGATCATCGCGTTGTCGCCGCGCGCCGCGGCGTGGTGGAGCGCCGTATTGCCTTCGTGATCCCGCGCGTTCACGTCGACGTGCAGATCGTCGACGAAGTATTTCACCGCGCTGAGCATGCCGGCCGGTGCGAAGCGGTGCGCGTTGGCGGCGAAGCCTTCGCCGTAGCCGGCGCCCGCGGCCGCGAGCAGCGGTGGAACGCCAGGGCCGCCGGTGGGCAGCGGCCGTCCCGAGAGGTCGACGGTCGGCGCGTCGCGATCGGTCTCGGTCCCGCGAGGGCGTGAGAACGGTTTGATCGTGGCGATGGACGGATCCGCGCCGTGCTGCAGCAACAGTTTCATCGCCGGGATATCGCTCGCATACGCCGCGCGCCAGAACGGCGTCGCGCCGCTGTCGTCGATGCGCAGGAGATCGAAGTTGTACTGCGTGAACCACGTCCTGCGGGACAGGCGGGCGTTCGGATCGGCGCCCTTGTCGAGCAGCAGCGTCATCAGATCCAGGTACGACGTTTCCTGCTGCAGCTGCGCGCGGGGCTGCGGGTAGAACATGCGCGGCGCCCATTCGATATTCAGGACGGCGAAGAGCGGCGTCACGCCAGCGGCGTTGGCCAGGTTCGGATTGGCGCCGTGTGCGATGAGGTATTTCGCGATGTCGAATTGTCCGTTGACGGTGGCGATGAGCAGCGGGCTGACGCCGTCGCCTGGGCTGAGCGCGTTGACGCTGGCGCCGTGCTCGACCAGCGCCTGGACGGAGCGCGCGCTGCCCTGCCGGGCGGCGAAGTGCAGCGCCGTGAGACCGCCCTGCGTGCCGACAAGTTCGTTGAACGCATACGCGCGCGTGACGCCACCGACACCGGGGCTTGCGGGCGCCGCCGGATCCGCGGCTGGCCGTGGTGCGTCGCCCGCGCTCTTGGCGTTCTGCGCGTCGCGGATCGTGTTCTGCAGCGTTTCTTCCGGCGCCGTCACGCCGTCGAGATTCACCATCTTCGAGGCGCGCGCCGGATCGGCGCCGTGCTTGAGCAGCTCAGTGACGGCGTCGGCGCGATCGAGAGCCGCCGCAAACATCAGCGCCGTCTCACCGTTGGCCGACTCGGCGGCGTTTGCATCCGCCGTGTGTTCGAGGAGCAGGCGGACTGCTTCGGCATTGCCTGACGCGGACGCCAGCATCAGGGCTGTCGCACCGGTGGCTGTCGCCGCGCCCGCGTTCGCGCCGCCGCCGATCAAGCGGCCGAGCGCCGCGGCGTTACCGGCCTGCGCGGCCAGGTGCAGTGCAGTGTATCCGCCAAGCCGCGTCGTCGCGCGCACATTGGCGCCGGCGTAGAGCAGGACCGCAGTGAGGTCGGCGTCGCCGTTCATCGCGGCCCAGTGCAGTGCGGTCATGCCGTCGCCCTGCGCGGCGTTGACGTCCTTGCCGTCCTTCACCAGTGCGCGCACCGTCGTGGAATCTTTCCGCATCGCGGCGGCGGCCACGGGTGCGGCGTCTTCGGGCGCCGCTGCGAGGGCGTTCGCGAGGGCGGTCGCGATGATGAGCACCCCGACCCAGACGCTCGCCGGGAAGGCTCGCGCTCGACGTCGTGTGTTTGTCATGACTTCACCTGATTCAGATCGAGCACGCCGGTGCTGTCGCCGAACGACGTGATCGGGAGGCCTACGCTCTGCAGGCCGGTCAGCATCGCGTTCGCCATCGGCGTGCCCTCGGCCGCCTTGATGTGGACGTTGCCGTTCAGCCGTCCGCCGGCGTGGCCGAGGAAGAACAGCGGGCAGCGCTTGTGGTTATGTACGTTGGGATTGCCCATCGGCGACCCGTAGACGATCAGCGAGTTGTCGAGCACCGTGCCGCCGCCGGCGTCCGGAATCTGCTTCAGCTTGTCGAGCAGATACGGCAGCAGGCTGACGTGGTACCGGTTGATCTTCGCGAAGTCGGTGATCCGATCCTCGCGCTCGTTGTGGTGCGACGCGATGTGGAAGCCGGTGGTCGCGCCGGCCTCGCTGAACACGCGATTGGAGACGTCGCGGCTCAGTTTCAGCGCGAACACGCGCGTGATGTCTGCCGCGAACGCCAGCGCCTGCAGGTCGAACATCAGCCGCACATGATCCGCGTAGGAGTCGGGGACGCCCATCGGTGCGGTCGGCAGCTCGCGCTGCTCGCCGCTGGCGTTGTGCGCCTCGACCTTCTGGATGCGGCGTTCGATCTCGCGCACGTTGTCCATGTAGTCGTCGAGCCGCGCGCGATCGCCCGCGCCGACGCCGGCCTTGAGCTCGTCTGCCGACGACATCACCCAGTCGAGCAGGCTCTTGTCCTTGCGGCGGCGCCGCGCGCGTGCTTCCGGCGTGGCGCCGACGCCGAACAGTTGATCGAACACCGCGCGCGGGTCGCGGATCATCGGCAGCGGTTCGGTCGGCGATCCCCAGCTGATCGAGTCCGTGTACGCGCACGAGTAGCCGTAGAAGCAGCCGCCCGACTGATCGATGCTCTCGATGCACAGCTGCATCGAAGGGATCGGCGTGTCCTGGCCGGCGGCCTTCGCGTAGATCTGATCGAGTGATGTGCCGGCGTGGACGTCGGACCCCTGGGTCTGGTGCGGGTGCGACTGCGTCAGGAAGACCGCCGCCGATCGGAAGTGATCGCCGCCGATTTCCGGCGCGGTGAATGCTTCGGCATTCCGGCAGTCGGTGTTGGAGACGATGGTCAGGTAGTCGCGGTAGGGCTCGAGCGGCGCGAGCGAGGTCGGCGACAGGTCGAACGCCGAGCCGGCGTCAGCCGGCGACCACATGTTCTTCTTTGCGCCGAACGCGGTGGCGCCCGCCACGCCATGCACCATCTCCATCGCGATCAGGCGCATCTTGCGTGCGCTGGCGACGTCGAGGGCGGTGGCGGCCGGGGTCATCGCGTCGAGGAACGGCAGGGCGATTGACACACCCAGACCCTTCAGGACCGCGCGCCGCGGAATGTGCTTCCGTGTCAGAAACATCCGATCACTCCTATCGCGCGCTGGCGGTGGTGTGCGCCGCATCTGTGGCGCGCCGCTGGAACGCGTCGCTGTTGATGATGCCGAGCACGAACGACGACAGCCGCAGGTCGGCCTTCGACGCCTGCCGGACAATCGCGCGCACCGTCGGCATGTCGTAGTACTCGACGCGGCGCCCGAGCGCATACGTCATCAGGTTTTCCGTGAAGGTCTGCAGGAACACATCCTGGTGCTTCAGGAGACCTGCGCGCAGTCCGGCCGGCCCGTCGATCTTCGTGCCGTCGTACATCACGCCCGCGGCGTCCACCGGGACGCCGTTGTCCTTGATCCGCCATTTGCCGGTGACATCGAAGTTGTCCAGCGCGAGACCGAGCGGATCGATCACGCGGTGGCACGACACACACGCCGGATTTTTCCGGTGCTCTTCCATCCGCTCGCGCGTCGACAGGATTTTGCCGCCCAGTGTGCCGTTGGTCGCCTCGAGCGCCGGGACGTTCGCCGGGGGCGGCGGTGGCGGCGATCCGAGCAGGACTTCCATGATCCACTTGCCGCGCATGACGGGCGACGTGCGGTCCGCGACCGAGGTCAGCACCAGGACACTGCCGTGTCCGAGCAGCCCGCGACGCGTCTCGGGGAGCGCCACGCGCCGAAACGCCGGGCCGGTGACGTTCGGGATGCCGTAGTGCCGCGCGATGCGCTCGTTTGCGTAGGTGTAGTCCGCCGTCAGCAGATCGAGAACGCTGCGATTCTCGCGCACGATGCTGTCGAAGAATAGTTCGGTCTCGCGCACGAACGCTTCGCCGAGCGTGTGGTCGTAGTAGGGATAGGACACCGCGTCGGGCAGCATCGCGTCGACGTCGTTGAGCCGCAGCCACTGCGCGGCAAATCGCGTGGACAGCGACTCGGCGCGCGGATCGTCGAGCATGCGAGCGACCTGTTTCCCGAGAACGCCTGGCGCGGTCAGGCGTCCCTGCTGCGCGATCTTCATCAGCTCGGCATCGGGCCCGGTCGCCCACAGGAAGAACGACAGGCGCGAGGCGAGTGCGACATCGCTCAGGCGCACGGTCCCGGCCGTCTCGGATGGCCGTAGCGTGAAGCCTTTAGGCGAGCGGGTGGCGCTCGCGCTCGGCTGAAGCCTTCGCGCTACGGATGCAGCGGCCGGCGCGGAGGCGGACTCGACGCGGAACACGAACTGCGGGCTCGCGAGAATCGCCTCGAGCGCCGCGGCGATGCCGCCTTCGAACTCGCGCTCCTTGCGGCCTTCCGCGTAGAAGCGCATCAGTGATTCGATGTCGCGCCGGCTCGCGGGACGCCGGAACGCCTGCGCCGCCAGCTTCGTGACGATCTTCGTCGCGCACGCGTCCTCGTCGCCCGCCGTGGTCGGGCGGCACGCGAAGATCCGGTCGCGGCTCGGCGTCGCCGACACGCCGGTCA
>JAYVMG010000664.1:0-2151 GCA_043759095.1 Acidobacteriota bacterium
TACTTTCGCATGCGCGCCTATCCGTTCAACGACGAGATCTCGGCGTTCATCGACGCGCACGAGCGCGTCTACATCGTCGAGCAGAACCGCGACGCGCAGATGCTGCAGCTGATGAAGCTGGAGCTGACGCCGGATCGGCAGAAGAAGCTCCGCAGCGTGCTGCACTACAACGGCCTGCCGATTGACGCCCGCAGCATCACGGACGCTGTGCTGGCGCTGGAAGGCTTCGAAGTGGCGAAAAAGACAACCGCCCGCGTCAGCGCGGGTACGGCGGGTGGGGAATAGACCATGGCGACACCAATTAAAGTGAACCGTATCGGTCTCGAACCGCAGGTCTACAAGGGCGGCAAGACGACACTCTGCGCCGGCTGCGGCCACAACTCGATCTCCGAGCGCATCATCGATGCGTTCTACGAGATGGGCATCGATCCGAAGGGCGTCATCAAGCTGTCGGGCATCGGCTGCTCGAGCAAGAGCCCGGCGTACTTCCTCGGCGGATCGCACGGCTTCAATGCGGTCCACGGCCGCATGCCGTCGGTCGGCACCGGCGCAATGCTCGCCAACCACAAGCTGATCGCCATCGGGATCAGCGGCGACGGCGACACGGGCGCGATCGGCATCGGGCAGTTCGTCCACCTGATGCGCCGCAATCTTCCGATCATCTACATCATCGAGGACAACGGCTGCTACGGCCTCACCAAGGGGCAGTTCTCGCCGACGGCGGACCTCGGTTCCAAGTTGAAAACCGGCGTCGTCAACGACCTGCCGCCGATCGATACGTGCGCCCTGGCGATCCAGCTCGGCGCGACCTTCGTCGGCCGCTCGTTCTCGGGCGACAAGAAGCAGCTGCTCTCGTTGCTGAAGGCGGCGCTCGCGCATCGCGGCACGGTGATGCTCGACGTCATCTCGCCGTGCGTGACGTTCAACGATCACGAGGGCTCGACCAAGAGCTACGCGTACGCGAAGGACCACGACGATCCGGTCGAGGACGTCACCTTCGTGCCGTACTTCGAAGACATCGCGGTCGACTACGAACCGGGTTCGTCGCAGGAAGTGACGATGCACGACGGGTCAAAGCTGTATCTGAAGAAGCTCGAAGAGGCGTACGACCCGACCGACAAGATCAACGCGATGCGCCGGCTGCACGAAACCTCGCGCCGCGGCGAGTTTGCCACCGGGCTGATCTATATCGAGCCGGACCGCGACGACTTCCTCGCCCAGCTGAACGTCGTCGATCAGCCGCTCGCCCAGCTGCCGCTGTCCCGGACGCGTCCGGGCCCGGAAGCGCTGGAAGAGATCATGGAAGGGCTGCGGTAAATTGACTGAACGCACGTTAGCCATCATCAAACCGGACGCCGTTGAACGGCATCTTGCGGGCACGATCATTCAGCGCATCGAGGACGAGGGGTTCCAGATCCATGCCATGCGGCGCCTCCACCTTTCGAAGGCTCAGGCGGAAGGCTTCTACGCCGTCCATCGCGAGCGCCCGTTCTTCGCGAGCCTGACAGGGTTCATGTCGTCCGGACCAGTGATCGTGCTGGTGCTCGAGGCGCCTGACGCCATCAAGAAGTGGCGGACGCTGATGGGCGCCACGGACCCGGCCAAGGCGGACGCGGGGACCATGCGCAAGGAGTTCGCGCAGTCGATCGAGCGCAACGCGACGCACGGATCCGACGCGCCGGACACGGCGGCGTACGAAATGGGTTATTTCTTCGCCGGGGTTGAGCTGGTATAGGAAGCAGAGGGGACGGAGGGAACGGGTTCACACAGAGAAACGAAGTAACGAAGGCGAAATAGAGAAAAATAGACTTGTTCTTCTCTGTTGTTCTTCTCCGTTCCCCTGTTCCTCTGTGTGAATCCGTTCTCTCCGTAACCTCCGTCCCCTCAAAATACTATGTCGATCAAACCGGATACCTGGATCACCCGGATGGCGCGTGAGCACCAGATGATCGAGCCCTTCGTGGACGATCAGGTGCGGCAGGGCGTCATCTCGTACGGCGTCTCGTCGTACGGCTACGACGTGCGCGTCGGCAACGAGTTCAAGGTGTTCACCAACGTCTACAACACGCTGGTGGACCCGAAGAACTTCGATCCGAAGTCGTTCGTCGACATCACCGACGATGTCTGCATCATCCCGCCGAACTCGTTCGC
>JAYVMG010000665.1:0-5736 GCA_043759095.1 Acidobacteriota bacterium
ACGCGGCCGTCGCTGATGGTCCAGCGCACGCTGCGGATGTTCCTGATGGCGTCCAACGGATTCGCGTTCAGCACCACGAGATCAGCGCGTTTGCCGCGCTCGATCGTCCCGAGTTCGGCGTCCATTTTCATCGCGCGCGCGGACACGATCGTCGCCGCCTGCAGCGCTTCCATCGGCGTGAACCCGGCCTCGACGTACAACTCGATCTCCCGATGCACGCTGTGACCGGGAATGCCCTCATCTGTCCCCACGACGATCGGGACGCCCGCGTCGTGTAACGCCTTGACGATCCGCAGGCCGCGCTCGACCCGCGTGCGCGCGGTCGCCGCGTCGATGCCGGCCACGCCTGCGTTCGAGAAGACGCGGTTCAGCGGCGCAGGAATCTTCAGCACGCCCGGCTGAAATGCCGCGATGGGTGTCCCGAGCGCGTGGCCGAGCAACTCGCCCCACGACTGCGTCGGATCGATCACCGTCTGGTGTTCCTTCAGGAATGCGATCGTCGCGTTCACCTCGTCTGACCCAGCCTCGCCGCGGATCCCGAGATGTGCAATGTGATCCATGCCTAACCCGGCCGCCTGCGTAATCGTCATGCCGTTGGGAACGTGACCGGTGACCGTCATGCCGAGCCGATGCGCCTCGTCGCAGATCACCTTGACCAGTTCAGGGGTGATGAGGCTGTAGATCTTGATCTGCTCGAAGCCGGCATCGTGATACTTCGCGACCGCCTGCTTCGCTTCCTCAGGCGTGGCTGCGTAGTACACACCGAACGCGTTCGGTCCAGGACCGTCGATCAGTCCCGCCGCGACGATGCGCGGTCCAAGTGCGCGCTTGGAGGTGATGTCCGCCCGCAGGGCCGTGATGAACTCGAACTCGTTCCCCATGTCGCGAACGGTCGTCACGCCGGCCGCAAGATATACGGGCGCCCATTCGACCTGGGTCGCGTGCGTGTGCATGTCCCACAGGCCCGGAATGATCGTCTTCCCGTCCACGCTGACGGTCGTCACATCCGGCGGGATCGTGACCGATGCGCGCGGACCGACCTCGGCGATCCGTCCATCCCGGATGAGGACGACGCCGTCGGGGATCGCCGGCCGCCCGGTGCCGTCAACGATCGTCGCGCCGACCATCGCGTACGTGCCACTCTTCAGCAGTTTCGTGCGCGTCGTGATCGCTTCGAGGTCGGCGAGGCGATCGCGCGTGGCGCGCTGGACGAAGCCGACGAGCGCGGGCTCCAGATCCTCGCGCACCGCCTCGAAGCTGAGCCCACCGGCTCGCGTGATGGCCGCGGCGATTCCGCCCTTCTCGTCGAGCCACACGGTCTCGCGTCCCCAGACGACCCCGTCGATCGAGTACCGCTCGAGGCGGACCTCAGCGGATCCGATCCGGATCGCCTCGCGCCCGCGCGGCTCGATGAACACGTCATTAGCCGGCAGACCGGGCACGGTGCGCAGCACCCGCGGCTCGCCATGCTGCTTCCAGTACCGCAGCATCATCATCTGCGCCGCGAACGGTGCGTACCCGTCCACCGTGTAGAATGGCGCGGACAGCGGGACGCGCGATTCGGCGCCGTCCGCCTTCACGATCGCGGCGCCGCCCTCGATGCGAACGTCGGAATCGACGTTCACGAACCGGTAGCTCTTCCCCGTCGCCTTGAACGAGAGCGGCGTGAAGTCTGGCGACGTGCGGAGCGTGGCGGCGAGCTGGACGCGGCCGCCGCGGTCGGTGAAATCGAAATCGGACGACAGCGTCAGCACGTCGCCGTCGCGAACCACCTCATACTTTTCAAAGCCAATCGGCTTCTGGACGTAATGCAGACGAAGGGTGCCGCGCTCGGTGGGTTCCGGGGCGCCGGCTACGAGTACTACGCCGATGGCGGCCGCGACGACAATGATTCGCACGACGATCATGATCGCACACTTATGCGCGCCCTCAGCCCTGCTCCCTGCGCCCTCTGTCCTCTGCCTTATGATTGGCCCCATGCCGTACCCGGTCTCGGTCAGTGTCGAACCCGTCGCCGCCGGCCGCGATCGGCTGACGACGGCGTTCCGGTTGGTGCTGGCGATCCCGCACCTGTTGCTCGTCGGCAGCGTCGGCTTCGGCTTCGCGGTTCACAGCGGTAGCAACAGCGTGTCGTCGTTCAGCGGCGAGACGGGCCTACTGGGCGCCGTCGCCATCGCACTCGCGATCGTCAGCTGGTTCACGATCGTCATCAGCGGCGAACACTACACGCCAATCCGCCGCTACACGCGTTTCTACCTGCGCTGGCGCGTCCGCTCGCTCGCGTACCTCATGCTGCTGACCGATCGCTACCCGCCGTTCGGCGACGAGACCTACCCGGCGGCGCTGACATTCGACGAACGCGACAAGCCCCACGATCGCGTGAGTGTCGGCTTCCGGCTGTTCCTGGCGATCCCGCATTTCATCGCGTTGTTCTTCGTGATGTGCGCGTGGTGGGTGACGACGGTGATCTCGTGGTTCCTGATCCTGATCACCGCCGAGCAGCCGGAGGGCTTGCACACCTTCGGCGTCGGCGCGCTGCGCTGGCTGGTCCGCGTCGAGGCGTACATACTCTTGCTCATTGACGACTACCCGCCGTTCTCAATCTAAGGATCTGAGGATTTAAAGGCTCGCCTCCGCGTCCGCTCTCGGTTCCACAGATAAATTCTCAGATCCTCAGATCCGTAAGATCATTTCAGCGAAATGCCGGCGCCGATGATGAGCAGCGTCGTACGCGGCGTGCCTGGATAGAGATCGGTCGCGCCGGGATTGATGGAGTAGAAGCGGACGTCGAAGCTGAAGGCGACATGCGGCTTGATGAACCACCGCGCACCGCCGCCGTAGTTGATCGTCTTCAGCGGCTCCGTATTCGGCGGATAGTCCGTCAGCCCCTGCGCCGGAGCGAGCGACCAGTTGGATTGCCCGAGCCCACCGCTCAAATAGCTCCAGCCTGATCCTGACCCGAAGTTCACCGATATCTGCGGCGAGAACGAGCGGAACTCTTCCTCCGACGATCGCAGCGGCGTCACGCCGTCAGCCGTCAGCGCGCCGGCCAGGGGCGTCTGCCTGGCGCGCGCGATCACGACTTCCCCGCCGATCCCGAACGTCACGAGGCGTGTGCGCAGCGGGTACAGCGTGACGGCCACCTGCATGCCGAGTCCGGAACCCGGCAGTTCCACCAGGCTCAGTCCCCGGCTCGCTGCGAGCAGCGGATCATCTGACGGAAAACTCGGAATCGAACCGTGGACGTCGATGACGGCGAACGGAATCCTCGGCGGTGGATCCTGCGCGAAAAGCGGCCGCGCCAACGACCCGATCGCCACGACGAAACACACAACAACAGCGCGCATAGGAACGCCGATCATTGTACCGTCATTGAATCGGCGCTGCGAGGCGCGCCCGCAGGCGCTGCTGCAGATCGTCGACGACGACGAGACGCGAGAGGTCGCGCGCACGGCGAGCGGCGGCGTCCGCCGTTGCGCACTCAGACGTTGCGGCGACGAGGCGGCGGCTGAGGTCGTAACACGACGCGTCCACGTCCCCGGCGAGAAACACATGGCGCGCGTCGAGCCAGTCGCCGTACGGACGCGGCACCGGTCGGTCGGCCGTGTCGCCCAGCAGATTCCGGCCCATGTACGGCAACGGCGCCGGATCGATCCCAAGCAGCGCGAGCACCGTCGGCGCAAGATCGGTCTGACCCGCCGGCATCGAGCGGACGCCGACCAGATCATCACCTGACCGACCTGACCCACCGGACCCAACCGGCCCGCCTGACCTCCCCGCCCCACCCACCCGAATAAACATCGGGATGCGATCGTTCAGCGCCCACGCAGCGGCGTCGCTGCCGATCCCGATTGTGCGCGCCAGCGACGCATTCCGCGCGAAGCCGGCGTCGTGATCGCCGAACACGACGAGCAGGCTGTTGTCCAGGAGCCCGTCGCGCGCGAGCGCCGCCTTGAAATCCTCGAGCGCCTGATCGAAGAAGCGCATCGTGTGCAGGTAGTTGCCGAACGGCGCGCCCTCGAGCGCGCCGAGCTTCAGCACTTTGTGCGCCGCCGGAAAATCCTCGAACGGATGATGCAGCGACAGCGTGATGAGCCACGCGCCAAACGGTTTCTGCAGGTGCTCGAGACGCGGCGCCATCTGCTGCAGGAAGTCGTGATCGTTCAGCCCCCAGCCGATCTGTTCTGTCATCTGAAAATCCGGCTCGAACAGCGTCCGCTGAAACCCGTACGCCGGATGCATCACCTGCCGGTTCCAGAATCCCGGCTCGAACGCCACGGCCGACAGCGTCGTGTAGCCGTGCTCGGTCAGCACCTTCGGCAGGGCGGTGTAGTGATTGCCGGGAAAGCGGAACGCCACCGCGCCATGATCCAGCGGCAGGAGCGACGTCATCGTCGTAAACTCCGCGTCGGAGGTGCGGCCTTCGCTGGTCTGGTCGGTGACGTTGGTGAAGCGAAGACTGTCCGCCGTCCAGCGTCGCAGGTGCGGCATCACCTCTTGTCCGTCGACGGTGAAACCGACGGCGAAATCCTGCAGCGATTCCACCTGGACAACGATCAGATTCCTGCCGCGAGCCGCGGCGAAATGCGATCCGCCCGCACGCAATGGGGCCCGCTCGCGGAACCACGCCAGTGCGGCATCCACCTGCGCGTCTGTCGCCGGCGGCCGCATCCACGTATTGCGGACGTACGTCCACGTGTCGTACGCGTGGTAGCCAAACGGACCGAGCTGCTCGACGACCGAGCGCGCGCGGAACATCTGATCGAGCGGAGTGGAAACGAGCACACGCGGGACCGACAGGCCGAAAAAGCCCACGGTCAATGCCACCAGCGCCACGGCTGCCGGCGTCCACACGCCGCCGCGTGTCGCCGGAACGGGGTCGCGCCGGCTCGACATCCGCATCACCAGCCAGCACGCGAACGGCCAGTCGATCACCAGCCAGACGAGCCCTGGCGTCCAAAGACTGCCGACCGACCCCCACACGTGGCCGGTCTGGTGTGCGGCCAGCATCGCGGGCGTCGACAGCACGTCGCCGAAGAAACGGTAGTACACGACGTCGGCGAGAATGAGCAGCGAACAGAAGATGCCGATCCCGAGCAGCGCCCACGGACGCCCGCGGCGCGGCAGGATCAGAAACGCGAGGAGCGGCACGAGGACCGCGATCGCAAGGATTAACCAGTACGCCACGGCGGTCGGCTCGAGCAGCGCGTCGTGCGCGAGGATCAGCGGCTTGGTCGCGAGCGTCGCCGCGCACCAGAGCACGTCGACGCTCGCAACGCCAAGGCCTTGCGCCACTTCAGATGGGGCGCGGAACTTCAGTTCTGCGTGTCTCCGGCGCCGCGCAAACAGGCCCCACAGCGCGACGAGCAGCGGGAGCGGTGCGAAGATCCACGCCGGCGGCGGCACGACGAGGACCAGCGTGCGCGGCTGACGCGGCGCCACCTGTGCGAACCACGTGACCCCTTCCTCCACCATGTCCCACTGCAGCCAGTAGAGGCCCGGCCATGCCGGGGCGAGCACGCGCCCCTCGACGGCGACGTGCGCGCCTGAAGCCACCGGCGCCGTGCCGAGGTCAGTTCTGATCCCGTCGTGATACGGCGCGGTCCGCGAGCGGTGCGCGAGTTCGCGCGGCACGAGCCAGAGCCAGTGATACGACAGGTGAACGCGCGCCGGATCCCACGCGCGCCCGCCGCTATTGGCGATCGTCAGCGGGACGGCCACTTCCTGCGATGTCTC
>JAYVMG010000666.1:0-33487 GCA_043759095.1 Acidobacteriota bacterium
CCAGCCGGATTTACTTGGTCCGGCCAGCGCCGCTGGCGATGTTAGCGGCTTCCGATTCCATGCACTCAGCTCTACATCGGGGGATTCCCGTGAAACGCACACTCGTCGCCCTAACCTGCCTGGCGTTTTTCGGACCAGCTGAGCCTGTGAAAATGGCGTCCTCGGGAAAACGATGAGCCATGAAGAAAGCCTGATTCAGCGAAGAGCAGATGGTGACGATTCTGCGGGAGGCCAACCAGCGGCCGATCGCCGACGTCGCCAAGAAACACGGCGTCAGCGACCAAACGATCTGCGCGTGACGGAAGCGGTTCGGTACGTTAGAGCCGGCTGACGTGAAGCGCCTCCGACAGTTCGAGCAGGAAAACGGTCGGTTGAAAAAAAGACGGTCGCTGACTGCGATCTCGACATCGACGCACTCAAGGAGGTCACGCGAAAACAAATGGTAGGCGCACGGGCGCGCCGGCAGCAGGTCGCCCACGGTCCGCCGGCGCGTGGGCGCCAGCCGACGAAGGTTCGCAAACAATCGCAAACGCGTCAAAAAATGTCTACTACCGGGAGGACTTGAATGCCGGCGGGGGTGCGGCGGGTGGCCCAGGTCGTGAACAATAGAGGGCGAGGTGGTGTCGTGACGTCTGCAGCGGTTCTCTCAATCCTCGCGCTCCTGGCCGGCGTCCCCGCGGCCGCGGAGGTCAGCCGCGCGGTCGTCGATCCGTACTTGAAGATACAGACGGCGCTGGTGCACGACAGCATCGATAACCTGGCCGCCAACGCCGGCGACATCGCGACGGCGGCCCGTACGCTCGGCGCGGCGGGGGAACCGATCCAGGGGGCCGCGATCGGCCTCGCCGCCGCGACAGACCTCGTGGACGCCCGGGCAAAGTTCGGCGCGCTGAGCGAGGCGATGGAGAGCTACCGGAAGGACGGCCGACTGGCGTGGCCCGAGGGCGTCAGACTGGCCTACTGTCCGATGGTGAGGAAGCCGTGGCTGCAGCGAGAGCCGAGGATCGCGAATCCTTACTATGGCAAAGAGATGCCGACGTGCGGCAGCTTCCGGTAATCCGCGTCGTTATCGGATCGCAAGTGGCGTCGCACCGCCTGCGGCATCCACCGCAACGCCCATCACCTGGATAGGAGCGGCAGACCGCACGCGGACGGTCTGGGAGGGTGAGTAGGGCACGCCGAACAGCTCCGAAAGCTCCAGTAGCAGAAAGTGACCTGACCGGATTTCCACGGACGCGGCGGCGATTCGACTGCCGTTCACGTCGAGCAGTGCGGCCGAGACGAAGACGCTCGCCCCCCGGCGGTTCTGGATGGCCAGGCCGGTCGACTGCCCCTTCACATCGACCAGCGCGCTGGTGACGTCGACGTCGGGAAACACCGGCACCGCATCGTGGAGGGTCGGGTTGAAGCTCGTCGCCTGCCGCACCGTGCGCTGATACGAGAAATACTTCGTTTGCGTCCCATCGCGGTTCGTGACCAGAATGCCGGTGCCGTTCATGTGCGTGGGCTGTGCAACCGTCACCTGCATGTGCGATGCATCGACGTAGGTGACGTCGGAGAGCAGCACTTCCTTCACCTTCACCTTGGTGTCGACCGCGAAGCCGCGGCCGAGAACCTCAATCACGTCGCCCGCCGCCACGTCGGCACTGCCAGGCGTCACGTCGTCGACGCCGACGTTCGGCGCGACGCTCAGCGAACCCGCGCGGACCCCCGTCGGATACACGGCGCCTGACGCGTCGGTGAATCGAAGCGACCCGGCGTCCATGTTGAGGGCGAAGGTTGTTCCGATCGGCGTGGTCGCCGCGACGCGGCCGGCCACCGTCAGCACCGGGTAGTCGGGATCCATCCCCCAGCTCGCGCTCGGCGACAGCATAGACAGCGTCAATTGCGAGCCTCGGACCACCGCGACGCCGAGCGCGTCGCGTGCGGGGCTCACCAGGGCGATCCCCACGATGCTGTCGAATCCGCCAAAGCTGAACGTGGCATCGGCGGTCGAAATCGGTTTCGGCTCTGTGACGAACACCTTCGCCTGGACCAGTCCGCCGGGGGACACCGTCTCGTTGCTGATCTTGAGTGACACGCCGGGCACCGGCAACTGCGCCTGAAGCGTGACGCTCGCGATGAGGACGGAGACACCGGCCGTTGCGAGAAGAAGGGACGTTAAAACTCTGGACATGGTCATTCTCGTAGTCTCTGGGGAGCCATTTCTCTTCAAGCAACTTCCCTGCCACGGGACAGACATGAGAGGGCGCGGAATATTGCGCCTCTCGGAGATTCGTCCTTGAACGAATCGAAATCCTTTACGGGTTGCGTAACGTGCCGCCGCCCGTCGCCACGCGAAATCGCTGCATGCCCGATTCCGCGACAACGGCGCCGGCCGCGTTGCGCGCCGAGACCTCCCACAACAGGGTCTTTCCAGGAACGAGTTGCGCGATCACGCCAGAGGGGAGCTCGATCCGAGCCGAAGACGCCGTGCCATGCCACAACGACGTGTGGTCGACCTCCAGCACCTGGACGTCATAGAGGACCGCGCCAGGCAACGGCGCCCACTCCAGCGAGCGGGGTGCGGCAGCGACGTCGCCCACAGGTGAGACAGCTTGCACGTGCACAGTCCGGTACACCTGCGGCGCATCCCGACGCACGCGAACCGGCGGCTCCGGATCCCACAGGCCGTAGCCAATCACCGCGGCGACGGCGATCGTCGCCGCGGCCGCGGCAAAGCGCGGACGCTCCAGCCACCACCACCGGCGATTGGGGATGGGCGGCGGCGCTTGCGCGCTGCGTCGTCCCAGTTCTGCGACGACCCACTGGACGGCCCCCCCTTCGTCGGCTGAGGGTGTCGACGAGTCGAACTCCTGCCATAGGGCGAGCTCCGTTTGGCATCGCGCGCAGCCCGTCAGATGTTCGTTCTCACGAGCCGTCCACGCCTCGCCGAACCGCTCGATCGGAATGCAGCCGGGCGTCGGTTGGAGCGTGCGGTCCGGCGCGTCTCGGTGGCTGTTGCTCGATCTCACAGAGTTTCTCCTCGCGCGCGAAGCCGTTGCACCGCCTTCGCGAGCTTGCGCCTCGCGCTGACGATGGACGCCTTGGCGCCGCTGGCGTTGTCGAGTCTTAGAAGCCGCGTGATGGCATCGAGCGGCATCTCGTCGCCGTAGTGCAGCGTGAACACCGTGCGCTCCAGTGGGTCGAGCGTGACCGACAGGAATTCGCGCACTCGCTGTCCCTGCGTGCCGCGTTCTGTCAGCTCGTCAGGAAGCGCATCCAGCGACGCGATGTTCGCGAGCACGTCCTCGCTATCCATCGGCGGCGCGGCGCGCTGGAACCGGTTCATGGACTCGTTCCTCACGATGCTGTAGAGCCACGTCGAGAAGCGCGAGGATCCTTTGAACGATCCGAGATGCCGATGCGCTTTCAGAAAGACGTCCTGTGCCAGGTCTGCCGCCGCCTCCCGATCGCCTGTCGATCGAAAGCACCAGCGCGCGACGCGCTCGTAATGCCGCCGGAACAGCTCGTTGACGAGGTCATCGCGATCACGGCCTGTCCGTTTTTTCGACTCGGCGAGCAGTTCTTCGTCGGAGATCCCGCCCAAGTCCATCCCGACGATTATAGCGATGGCAGCTGGGTGTCATTGTCCGGTCTGTGCAGTAAGACCGCTGGCGCGGCCCCGGCGGAACAGCAAGGTCATCCCTCCGGCCAAAACGCATGTGGTACGATCCCGCGCGTGAAGGCCTTGGCGGTCGGCTGCGTGATGACGATCGTGGCCGCTCTCGTGCCGCCGACGACCCTGCTGGCCCAGCGCAGCCGTGTGCAGAACGACGTCCAGCACGCTCTGGATGAAGGCGCCAGGCTTCAGCGGGCCGGCGATGCGGCCGGGGCGCGCGAGTCGTACCTCCTGGCGCTGCAGTCGTCCCCTCCCAAATCACTCGAGCGCGGTCGCTCCCTGCTGACGCTCGCCGGCGTCGAAGCGGCCCTCGGCAGGTACGCCGAATCGTCCAGGCACGCCGCCGAGGCCACCGCGCTGTTCGAGGCATTGGGGAACGACGCGGGCGTCGCCGCGTCGCTGAACCGGGGGGGCGTCACGGCCCTCAATGCGGGCGACTACGGGGAGGCCGAGCGGTTGTTGACCTCGGCGTTGGCTCGCTCGACCCGGATCGGTAACAACGAGGCGCGAGCCGAACAGCTCGGCAACCTCGGGAACGTGCAGTTCTATCTCGGACGCTATGCCGATGCCGCACGGCGCTACGAGGAGGCGCTCGCCGTCACATCGGCGTCCTCAGGCGAGGCGTGGCCCCCCCGCCGCCGGCGGATTTTTCTGCTGAATCAGGCGAGCCTCTTTCAGCGGCTCGGCCGCGACCAGCAGGCCCTCGCGGTCTACGCGGAGCTTGGCGCGCTGAGCGGTGAGTTACGGCCGCGGGAGCAGGGCGAGATGCTCGTCAACCTCGGCGTGCTGTATCGGCATCTGGGCGATCCGATTAAGGCGTTGCACGCCTACGACGAGGCGCGCAACCTGTTCTCGCGCGAACGGGCGGTCGATGGCGAGATCGGCGCCTTGAACAACCGGGGCATCGTCTTGGCGCTCGACCTCGGCCGGATCGACGAGGCGGAACAGAGTTTCTCGGCCGCACTCGACATGGCGACCACAGCCGGGAACCGGCGCGGGGTGCTCCTCGCCCGCCTGTACCGTGGTGAAACACGGTTGCGTGGCGGTCGTCCCGACCTCGCGCGAGAGGACTTCGACCGGGGATTGGCGCTCGCGCGCGATCTTCACACGCCGGAAGAAGAATGGAAGGCGCTGTACGGCCTCGGGCGCGTCGAATCGAGAGCCGAGCACGCGATCCATTATCTCAACGAGGCGGTGCAGACCATTGAAGCAGTGCGCGAAGCCATCCGGCTGCCGTCGCTCCGATCCGATTTTCTCGCGGACAAACGCGTCGTGTACGACGCGTTGATCCACGCGCGCCTGGAGACGGCGCCCACCGAGGCGCTGTTCGACCTCCTCGAACGCAGCCACTCGCGTGTCTGGCGTGAGCGGCTGGGTCTCGGGAAAGCCATCGACCTCTCGTCCGTGCAGCGGGCGCTGCCCGAACGCATGCTGCTTCTGGACTACTGGCACAGCCCGCAGGGCGCGGCGGTCATTGCCGTGTCGCGCACCCGTGCGGCGGTGATCCCCGTCGGCCTCGACGAGCGGCAGATCACGGCGCTCATCGACGCGATGGCGGCGGGGCCGTCGAGCCACTGGCGCGATCTCGCGCGTGAGATCGGCCCGCGCGTGCTACCGCCGCCCGACTGGTTCGACGCGATCGATCGTGTCGCGATCGTGCCCGACGGGGCGCTGGCGCTCGTTCCCTTCGAGGTGCTGCCGGTCGCCGGCCGTCTGCTCGTCGAGCGCGTCGCGGTCAGCTATACGCCGACGGCGGCGACCCTGCTTCGGGCACCTCCGCGCACGCGAGGCTGGGTGCTTCCGTGGAAGCTGCAACTGCGGGTCTTCGCCGACCCGGTCTTCACCTCGGCCGAGCTCGACAATGCGCCACCCGTACAAGGACGGCTCGAGGCGTCCGCCGACGAGGCGCGCCAGGTGGCGTCCGAGCTGGCGGGGCACACCGCCATGCACCTGGGACAGGACAGCCGCAAGGCCTACCTGCTCGCGACGACCGAGCAATCGCCGATTCTTCATATCGCGACGCACGCGGTGGCCGACGCCAGCGCGATGGAGCAATCGCGCATCCTGTTTTCGCCGGCGTCGGGATCGGGAGCGATCGCCGACTATCTGTTCCTGAAGGAAGCGTACGGTCTGCCGCTCGGCGGCGTCGAGCTCGCCGTGCTGAGCGCGTGCGATACCGAGCGCGGGCGGGCCGTTAACGGGGAAGGCGTTCAGAGCTTCAGCCGCGCGTTTCTCGCGTCGGGCGTGCGCAGCACGGTGACCACGATGTGGCGGGTCGCGGATCGGCCGACCGCCAACTTCATGCAGGTCTTCTATCACCATCTCCAGCGTGGCGTGCCGCGCGACGAGGCCCTCCGGCGCACGAAGCTGCGCTTCCTCGAGTCCGGATCCGATCTGGCCGACCCGCACTTCTGGGCCGCCTTCGTGCTCACAGGTGACGGCCTGCGTCCGATCCCGCGCGCGATTTCGTGGAAGGCGATCGCCGCGGCTGCGGCCGGCCTCCTCGCGCTCGCGTTCCTCCTGGTCGGGCTGTACCGCAGCCGCCTGCGCACGCGCTCGATGTCGGCGGCGTAGCGCCATTTCAACCACTCCCCAGAGATTTCTGTTCCGCGCCGGAGTCCTCCCTGGTCCTACCTGCCAAGGGCCGCCATGGACCATCCCGGGACCCCTTGCCTCGCTGCTTTGCTCAGTGCGCCATATCCGCGATTGGACCTATCACGCTCACGGGTCGGGTTTTTCCAGTCGTCCACATTTTTCCGGTGATTTCGAATGAAGGCCTGCCGTCACCTCGGTACCGCGCTGCTCGTCCTGCTCGTCGTGACCCGCGTCGCGACCGGACAGCCCGCCATCATTCACGGTCTCGTCGTCGACGACTCGGGCGGGCCACTGCCTGGCGTGGCCGTCGTGTTGACGACCATCGACGGCGGCAATCCCCGCGAAACGACGACGGACAAGGTCGGCGCATTTAGCTTCCGCAACGTACCTGAAGGCACGTCCCGAATCCATGCCGAGATCGCCGGGTTTCTGCCGGCCGATCTGAAGATGTCCGGCAACAGCGGGCGCGAGAACACGGTGACGGTGCGAATGAAGGTCGGCTTCGCCGAGACAGTCACCGTGTCAGCGGAATCCGGCGGCGGTGTACTCGCGCCGGCGCGGAATGCCGACTCGGTTGAGTTCGATTCCGAATCGCTGCGGCGTCTTCCCACCGATGCCCAGGATGTTCAATCGATCGTCGAGGCGTTCACGACCGCTGGCCCCGTGGGCGGCGTGTCGCTCGTGGTCGACGGCGTTGAAACGGACGGTGCGGCGATTCCCGCGGCGGCTATCCATCGCCTCAACGTCAATCGCAGTCCGTACGCAGCCGAATTCAAGAATCCTGGCAAATCTCGCGTCGAGGTGGAAACCGATCATGGATCGCGCCGCTTCTACCATGGCAGCAGCGCGATGTTCGTGCGCAATTCGGTCCTCCAGGCGCGTCACGCGTTTGCGACCGCCGATCCTGACGTGAGCCGCGCGCTCAACGACGGCACGATCGGGGGTCCGCTGCCGCGCAAGAAGTGGTCGTTCTTCGCCAGCGGCCAACGGCTGATCGACAACGACGTTGTCGTCATCAACGCGATCACGCTCGACGGCCCCCTCATCGCGAACGCCGCGACCGCCCAGCGGCGTGCGCTGGCGCTGGGCCGAGTCGATTTCCGGCCGAACGACACCGACGCCCTCACGTTCGGGTACGACTTGTCCGATGATGTTCAGCGGAATCGCGGCGTGGGAGGACTACGGCTCGCGGATCGCGCATTTACGGTCACCGACCGCCACCACCGGTTCCAGGTGAACGACCATCGCATCATAGGGGCAGGGGTTCTGAACGACCTGCGGATCGAAGTCAGCACCAGCGGTCGCCAGGAAGGTGGGCCGGTAAGGGCGCCGTCGGTTGTCGTGTCCGGGGCGTTCGCCTCAGGGCTGTCGCAAACCTTCGCGATGACCGATTCGAACTCCGTGCAGGTGCAGGATGTCCTCACGACCACGGTCGCAGCGCATGCCGTTCGGATTGGCGCGAGAGCCAAACCGCGCTGGACCGCCGTGACGGACGGCAGCAACTTCGGCGGGACGTATCAGTTTCGAAGCCTGACAGACTACGCGGCCGCCCGGCCGTTGTTGCTCGTGCAGCGCACAGGCAATCCGGACGTGTCGTTGGCCGATCTCGACGGAAACCTTTTCGCGGAAACCGACTTCCGTCCGTGGCCGTCGGTCGGGGTGACCGCTGGCCTGCGGTACGATTGGCAGACGCGCGTCGCCGATTGGAACAACATCGCGCCGCGAATCTCCGCGGCCTTCGCCCCCGCGGACCGCAACGTTGTCGTTCGTGCGGGATTCGGCCGGTTCTTCCAGTCCATCCCCCAGCACGTCATCGCGCGTGCGTTGCTGTTCGGCGATGACGGAATTCGCGAGCGCGCCATCACTGCGCCGCCGTATCCCGCCGCACCGACGGAGTTGTTCGCCTCCGGTGCACCAACCGCCGCATGGAGGCTCGCCCCCGACGTCCGGCCGCCGGCGACAACGCAGGCCAGCGTCGCGATCGAGCGGCCGATCGCGCGGAAGACGACCGTCGCGGCGGAGTACCTGCACATGCAGACGTCGGGCGCGCTTCGAACACGTGACGTGAACACTCCGCTGCATACGATCGGTGTGCGGCCCGATCCGACACGCTTGAACGTATTCGAGATCGGGTCTACCGGATCGAGCCGAACCGACGCGCTGACGCTGACGGTGCGCAGCCGCGCCGCCGCGTTCCGGGGCACGATTCAGTACACCCTCGGAAAGACGATCGATGACGGGTCGGGAGCCTTGGATCTGCCAGCGAGCAGCAACGATCTTGCTCCCGAACGCGGCCGCGCGGATTTCGACCGGCGCCACCGGCTGAACATTGCCGCCACCTATGGGTGGTTGGCGGATCGCGTGCGACTCGGCGGCGTGTTCGCCGCCTCGAGCGGCGCGCCGTACGATATCGAGACCGGGGCCGACGACAACCACGATTTCGTCGTGAACGATCGGCCCGCCGGCGTCACACGAAACACCGGTGACGGCCCCGAGGTCGCGAAGCTCGATCTGCGGGTGACGACGGTGTTCCACGCACCCAGGCCGCCGTCCGCAGATCCCCGCTCGCTGAAGCGGGAGCGCCTCGACAACCTGGAATTGAACGTCGACATCTTCAACGTGTTCAACCGCGTCAATGCCACCACCTATATCGGCGTGGTCACGTCGCCGTTGTTCGGCCGTCCGAACGCCGCCGGCATGCCGCGCACGGCGCAGCTCTCGCTGCGGTATCGTTTCTAGCGTTTCAGCGGCGCCTTCGACGTGGCGCCTGAATCGCCGACGGCTCGGCCCCCCCAAAGAATTCTGTTCCGCGTCGGCGTCCTCCTCTGTCCCAGCCATATAACGAATCTATGACGATGTTGTTCGGCCACAAGAGGGGCGCCGACCGACTCGTTTCATTTACAGACACACAGCGGCGATCGGGTCGCTGGGACGTCAGCGGGCGAGGCGGTCACCAATGTTTCAGCTGAGTGAACTTAGCCAGTCAACGAGGAGGAGCGAGCGGCGTGCCGCCGATGCGACCGCTCAGCCGCGTGTCGGTCCGAGGTTCGCTGAAGCGGCCAATGCGCTGTCGAGTCCGCTTCGCGACGTCGTGTTGCTGCGCGACGTCGACGGCATGAACGTCAGGACGATCGCCCTTGTGCTCGGGATCGGTAGAGCGCAAGCGCAGGTGGCGCTCCTGCACGCGCGCCGCGCCGTTCGACAGCGGCTCCTCGAGCAATCCGCGGTGACAGTGACGTTGGTCCTGGCTCAGCCATGACCAGGATTCTCGTGTACTCGCACGACACCTACGGGCTCGGCAACATCCGCCGGATGCTCGCCATCGCGACGCATCTGTCGCGTTCGGTCGAGGACGCATCGGTGCTGATCGTGTCGGGTTCGCCGATGCTGCAGGGATTCAGAATCGCGCCGTCGATCGATTACATCAAGCTGCCATCGGTGACGCGCACCGCGCGCGAAGGGTATGCGACACGGTCGCTCGGGCTGGATGCGGAGGACACGTTCGACTTCCGCGCGAACCTGATTCTGGCGGCGGTTGCCGACTTCAAACCCGACGTCATTGTGGTGGACAAGAAACCGTTCGGCGTCGAGAACGAGCTCGAGGGTGCGATTCACTATGCCAAGGCCAATCTGCCGAACACCAGGCTCGTGCTCGTGCTGCGCGATATCCTGGACGAGCCGGCAGCCACGATGCGCAGGTGGACGGCCGATCGCTACACAGCGGCGATCGAGCGGTTCTATGACCTCGTGCTCGTGCTGGGGTCGCGCGCGGTCTTCGACCCGTGCCGTGAGTATCAGCTGCCATCCAGCGTCTGCGCGATGACGCGGTTCTGCGGGTATCTTCGCCCGGCGCCCGGCATGCGGTCCCGCGACGACATCCGGCGTGAGATCGGCCTTGGACCGGCGGGGCGACTGGTCCTCGCCACGACTGGAGGCGGGCAGGACGGCCTTCGTATCCTCGAGACGTATGCGCGGGCGATCCCGATGGTCCACGCGTCCTCCGACCTACGGAGCCTCATCGTCACCGGCCCCGAGCTCGACCCCGCTGGACGCGCCCGTATCGAGGACGCCGTCCGTGCATGGCCCGACGTGCAGGTCCGAGAATTCACCGACGACATGATGAGTTATATGAACGCGGCCGACGCGGTTGTCTGCATGGGCGGCTACAACACCATGTGCGAGGTCGCATCGGTCGAAAAACGCGCCGTCGTGGTACCGCGCGTCCGACCGGTGGAGGAGCAGTGGATTCGCGCCGACCGTCTCGCGCAGATGGGTATGGTCATCCTCGTGCATCCCGACCGGATGACGCCCGATTCCCTCGCCAGCGCCGTGCTGCAGGCCCTGGACACGAATGCGCCGAGACCGCAGGCGTCGCTCGATCTCGGCGCCCTGCCGCGAATTACGCATCACGTCGGCGCCTTGAGGCGCAGCAACAACGACGATGTGCGACTCGCAGGTGACGCGGCGATGGCGTACGGCTCGTTGCGGCCCGCCATGCCGTTCCACCGGGAACTGATCTGACGCCCGTTGCCATGAAGATTCTGTATCTCTGCTCCGACGCGGGCATCCCCGTACTGGGACATAAGGGCGCATCAATCCATGTGCGCAGTGTGGTCTCGGCTTTCGCCGCGGCCGGTCACTCGGTCGCCCTCGCCGCGCCGCTGCTGATGAACTCGCCGGCCGAGGCACCGGCATCGGTCGACGCGCAGCTGGTGCATATCCCGCCGAGTGGCGGCGTGGCCGCGGCGATGGACACCGTGAAGCGATACGGCGATCGCCTTGGTGTGACGACGACGGTCTCAAGCGAGCTGCGGAGGATTCTGTACAACGAAGAGGTCGCGCGGGAAGTGTTGCGGCGCGCCGAGTATCTCCGCTTCGACTTCGTGTACGAGCGTGCGACGGTGTACGGCACCGCAGGAGTTACGGTCGCCCGGCAACTCGGCATCCCGCTGATCGTCGAACTGAACGCCCCGCTCAGCCTCGAGCAGTCGACCTATCGCGGCGCCAACTTCCCGGCGTTTGCACGCGAAGCGGAGCGCTTCACACTCTCGAACGCCGATGTTGTTCTGGCCGTGTCCGCCCCACTGCGCGCGTACGTCATAGCCCAGGGACTCTCGCCCGAACGTGTTCACGTGATGCCGAATGGTATCGACCCGTGCGTGTTTGCACCGGGCCCCGCTTCGGTCGAAGTACGGGAGCGGTGGCGAATCGGTGCGGGACCGGTGCTTGGCTTCATCGGGGGGCTGCGTCCCTGGCATGGCGTGGGGGCGCTGCCGGCGCTTGTCCAACGGCTCGTGCAGCAATACCCCGAACTGCAGTTGATCGTTGGCGGCGATGGGCCGCTCCGTGATGAACTGCTCACCGCGTTCCGCGTCCGCGGCGTAGCCGAGCGGGTCTGCTTCACGGGGCCGATCGCGCACGAAGAGGTGGCGGCGCTCGTCCGCACGTTCGATATCGCGCTGGCGCCCTATGACGAAAGCGATCATCTCTTCTATTTTTCTCCGCTGAAGCTGTTCGAGTACATGGGCTGCGGCGTCGCCGTAGTGGCCGCGTCACTCGGCCAGATCGCTGAAGTCGTCCGCGACGGTGAAGACGGTCTGCTATACGCGCCCGGCGACATCGACGGACTCGCGGCGGCATGCGAACGGCTGCTGGGGGATCCGGCGCTCCGCCAGCGGCTCGGCCGCCGTGCAGCAACCAAGGTGCGCGAGCGGTTCACCTGGGCCCACAACGCGGCGGCGATCATCGACCTTGTCGAACGTGCGCGGTCAACGCAGGTGGTGGCATGACGCCCGAACGCGTTGCGTATGTCGTCAACACGTTTCCGAAACTCTCGGAGACTTTCATCGCAGGAGAGCTCGCGGCCTTACGCGAGCGGCGCGTTGACGTGCGTGTGCTCTCGCTGAACACACCGGTCGACGTGCTGCAGCACTCGGTTGTCGCGTCGGCCGGCCTGCTCGAACGCACCACTTATGCTCCGCCGGAGTTCCGCGCACTGTTGGACGGCTTCAAACCCGCCCTTATCCACGCGCATTTCGCCACCGAGCCGACGCAGGTGGCGCGGACGATTGCCGCCGAAATCGGTGTGCCGTTCACCTTTACGGCGCACGGCTACGACGTGTATCGCCGCCCGCCGGCCGATTTCGCCGACAGGGCGGCCGCCGCTGCCGCGGTCGTCACCGTCTCGGACGCCAACCTGACGCAGATCACGGGCGCGTTCGGCGTGCCCGCGTCACGTGTTCACGTCATCCCGTGCGGCGTCGATACGACATGGTTCACGCCGACTCGCCGCGAGACGTCCGGCGTTCCGCTCATCGTCTGCGTCGCTCGTCTCAATCCGGTCAAGCAGCTCGACATGTTGATTCGCTCCTGCGGCATGCTGCGCGATCGCGGCGTGGCGTTCCGGTGCGTCATCGTTGGTGATGGACCCGACCGGGCCATGCTCGAGACGCTCCGGGCCGATCTCCGACTCGAGGAGGCCGTCGCGCTGCCGGGCGCCGCCGAGCAGAGTGTGGTGCGCGACTGGTGGCAGCGTGCGTCGGTCGCGGTACTGAGCAGCCGCAGCGAGGGGATGCCGGTCAGTCTGATGGAAGCGGCGGCGTGTGGCGTGCCAGCCGTCGCGCCGGCCGTCGGAGGCGTCCTCGAGCTGATCGATGACGGCGTCACAGGCAATGTGACCCCGCCGAACAACGCGGCCGCACTTGCGAGCGCGCTCGCCCGGTTGCTGGTCGACGGATCCGAACGCCAACGCATGGGCGCTGCGGCGCGTCGCCGTGCCGAGGAGCGGTTTTCCCGCAGTCGACAAATCGATCGCCTTCTGGCCCTCTGGTCCGTTGTATTGAACGGGGGAGTGACGTGACGGTGCCGACCGCCGACATCGCGCTGCACGCCGATCCCGATCTGCCCGGGCTGGCGCACGCCCTCGATCCGACGAGAGCGGAAGTCGAGGTCGGGCAGGCCATTCGCCCGCTGGTGCCGGAGGGTGCGCACGTCACCCTTCTCGAGACGCGCGTGCTGGCGCACAAAGCGCGGCGCCGCTGCGTGATGGCGTACCAGTTCGACGTGCGTTGCGGCGCCGATCGGTCGCGGCTGGCCGTTATCGGAAAGATCCGCGCTCGCAAGGACGGCGTCCACGCGTACCGGCAGCTCCGTTCGGTATGGGACTCGGGATTTGCGGTGGACAGCGACGACGGCATCTCCGTGCCCGAACCGATCGGCGTTGTACCGGCCTTCGGCATGTGGCTTCAGCGCAGCGTGGAGGGGCCGACGCTGACGAACCTGCTCGCCGGACCGGACGGCGTCAGCCTGGCCCGGCGCACGGCTGAGGCGGCGCATAAGCTGCACAGCGCCGGAATTGCGTCGATCCATCGCCACACGATCGCCGACGAACTGCACATCCTCGACCGATGCTTCGCCGGCGTTGCGGTCGCGATCCCGGAGTTCGCGTCCCGCCTGGTGCGCCTCGCCGATGCGTGCCACCGCGTTGGCGCGACGCTTCCGGCGCCGGCGTGGTGCGGGTCGCATCGCGATTTCTACAGCGACCAAGTCGTCGTCGATCGGAACGGCCGCCTGTTCCTCGTCGACTTCGACATGTACTGCGAGGCCGATCCCGGCCTCGACATCGGCAACTTCCTGGGACACGTCACTGAATACAGTCTGCGGTGCTGCGGCGACGCGCGAGCACTCGAGCCGGTCGAACGCGCGCTCGAGCGCAGATTTGGCGAACTCGCCGGAGAGTCGGCTCGCGTGGCGGCGCGGGCGTATGCGGCGCTGACGGTCGCGAGGCACGTGTATCTCAGCACCCGTGTCGCCGATCGTCACCGCACGACCGCATCGCTGCTCGATCTCGCCGAGCGGCGGATGCTGGCATTCACCGCTGAGGGAGGATCCGCGTGAAATGGAGTCTGCCTGGTCGCCGGCCGCGCCGTCGGGGCATGACGCGGCTCAATCAGCTCGTCTGGCAGGAACTGCGCAGCGCGAAAGGCGGTCTGCTGGTGGCGGCGGTCAGCACCCTCGCCGTCGCGCTGGCCGACCTCGCACGGCCATGGCCGCTGAAAATTATCTTCGACCAGGTGCTGCTCGGCAAACCGGCTCGCGGGTACATCGGTCACCTGGTGACGAGCGTCCACAGCAAGCCAGCGCTCATCATCGGATTGTCGGCGGCAATCGTGGTCGTGACGGCCGCCACGGGCTTCTTCGCATACGCGCAGGTGCACGTGACATCGAGGCTCGGCAACCTGATGGTGTGCCGGCTGCGTCGCGAGCTCTTCGCCCACCTGCAGCGGCTGTCGCTGACCGTTCATCACCGTTCCAGCTCCGGAGAGATGCTGACGCGGATTTCCACGGACACGCAGGCGCTGAAGGATACGTTTACGGAATCGGCGCTCACATTCGGCTCGCAGCTCGTCACGATCGTGGGCAGTATCGCGATCATGTTCAGTTTGAGCTGGCAGCTTGCCGCGATCGTCCTTGCGACGCTGCCGCTGCTGTTCTGGAACCTGTTCCGCCTGTATCGCGGTGCTCGCGCCGCGGCGAACGTTCAGCGCGTCAAAGAAGAGTCGCTGACGACGCAGATCGCGCAGGCGTTGACAACGGCGCCGCTCATTCAGGCTTTCGGCCGCGAACGGTACGAGACCGAGCGGTTCGATCGTCAGACGGGCGAGTACCTGGAGCACAGCATCAACTATGCGCGGTTTGAAGCCGTCTCGGCGCGGTCGGTCGAAATGGTCGGCGCGGCGGGCACGGCGCTGGTCGTCCTCTTCGGATCGCTCGAGGTGCTGAACGGCCGCATGACGCCGGGAACCGTGCTCGTCTTCTCGACCTATCTTCACAGCCTGTATCGTCCAATCCGGCAGATTGCCAGGTTGTCCACGCGTTTGTCGAGCGCTGCGGTGAGCGCGCGCCGGATTAACGACGTGCTCGAAATGGCGCCCGAGATCGAAGACGCTCCGGACGCCATCGACGCTCGCCATCTTCGCGGCGACATCGAGTTCGACCGGGTCACCTTCGCCTACGCCGACGGCGCGCCCGTGCTCGACAACGTGTCGTTCCGCGTGGGGGCCGGCCAGCGCGTGGCGCTCGTCGGCGCCTCCGGCGCGGGCAAGTCCACGATTGCGAGCTTGATCCTCCGGCTCTACCAGCCGGCCAGCGGATCGATTCGCATCGACGGCGTTGACATCCGCCGCTACAAACGCGAGTCGATGCGCCGGGAGATCTCGATGGTGCTACAGGATTCGCTGTTGTTCGGCGCCACGGTGCGCGAGAACATCGCGTATGGCAAGCTCGATGCGACCGACGCGGAGATCGAGGCTGCTGCGCGCGCGGCCAACGCGCACGCCTTCATCGGGCGCCTCGAGCGCGGCTACGACACCGTGCTTGGCGAGCGTGGCGCCACGCTCTCCGGCGGGCAGCGTCAGCGGCTCGCCATCGCACGCGCCATGATTCGCGACGCGCCGATGCTGCTGCTGGACGAGCCGATGACCGGCCTCGATCGCCGAAGCCAGTCTCGAGTGCAACAAGCGATCGATCGCCTCGCCGACAGGCGCACGACCCTCCTCATCACGCATGACGTCCAGTCCGCGTCGACCGCAGACTTCATCCTGTTGCTGCACGGGGGCCGGATCGCCGAGGCGGGCACCCACCAGGAGCTACTGGCGCGCAGCGGGACCTATCGCGCGTTGTTCCGGCTCGCCGGCTCGACGACGTCGTGCGACGAGCCGATCGAGGTCGGGGTGTGATGCCGCTGGAACCCGAATCAGTTTCGGCATTCCCAGCCGACCGGGCGCTGCCGGAGCTTGCGGTGGCGGCGGATCCGGCCGCAATGAAGGGTGTCTTCGCCCGATACTTCGCCGTCGGAGCTGTCCCCATCACCGTGGAGGACTGCCGCATTTCCCGCATCCGCTATCGGCGTCACACCCGGTGTTTCGTCCAGTACGCGCTGACGCTTCGCCGCACCGATACGGGCGAATCGATGCACCAGTGGGTGACCGGCACGATGTACGCGCAAGCCGGACGTGCCGAGCATTTGTGGCGCGAATCGGATCGACACACTCGCGCCGCCAGTTGCGGCTGGCCGATCGCGCCGTCCGGCTTCATCCGCCAACTGCGGATGGCGATCAACGTGTTTCCGCATGACCGCAAGCTGCCGCATGCCGCCCAGGTCGTGGAGAATCGCGACTCAGCACTCGATGCCACGGTGTTGTCCGCCTTCGGCGATCGCGCGTGGGCGATCACCCGGTGGGCAGCCGAGCCGGTTCGGTACCGCGAGCATCTCGCGCTTGTCATCCGCTACTCGGTGCGTGCGGTCGACACGCGCACCGGCATGGCGGCGGACAAGACGTTCTTCCTGAAGACGTACCCGGATGTCGATCAGCCGCGGCGCATGTATGCACAGTTGTGCCGTCTCGCCCGCTACGCAGACGACTCCTCGCTCGGCGTGCGCATCGATGCGCCGCTTGCATGCCTCGATCACTTGAACGCTCTGGTGATTGAACGCACGGCGGGGCGGCCCCTGGACGAACTCGTCAACGAGGGCACCGATGGGGAGTTGACGGCCGCCGTGCGCGACACGGCGCAGGCACTCGCGAGGTTCAACCAAAGCGACGCGCCGACTGGCCGCCGGTATACGGTTCGCGATCACCTGGCAGCGCTCGATCGAGCGGAACGGCTACTGCAGTGCGCCTGTCCCGAGCTTGCCGGTGTCCTGGCGAGCGTGACCAACGCAGTGACCGCACAGATGACAGACGTGGAGCCGCACCCGACCCACCGCGACATGAAACCTGAGCACGTGCTGCTCGGTCAGGGGCGGGCCGCATTTATCGATCTCGATTCGTGCGCATCCGCAGACCCCGTGATGGACCCGGCGTTGATGCTCGCGCGGTTCAGCGCGCTGGCCGTCACCGCCGCCGACGAAGGCCGGATGCGTCGAGCGCGCGCGACGTTCGCGCGCGAATACTTCGCGCACGTGCCGGCGGAATGGCGTGTGCGGCTGCGGCCGTACTACGCGAGCGCGCTCGTCGAAGTTGCGTCCGGGATCTTTCATCGCCAGGAACATGCATGGCGGCGGCGCGTCGCGTCGCTCGTCGCCCAGGCGCACGCAGCAGTGGCCCGGCCGCCTGTCGGTCGCCATCTCGACCGCGTGGCTGAATGTAGCGAACCATCCGGTTGACCCGCCGCCCTTCGCACGCTCCAGAAGTCTGTTCCGCGCGGGCATCATCGCTTGTCCTACTTGCCAAGGACCACGTCGGCTGGCGCCACAGGTCCGCTGGTCAGCCATTGATGGGCGCGCGATGAAACCGACGCTGCTGTTCTATTGCCAGCACTCACCGGACGTTGACCACGTCTTCCGCTCGTGGGCGCTCGCCGACGCACTGTCGTCGATCTTCGACGTGGTCCTCGTAAGTCCTGGCGAACGGCCGGCCGGCATGAAGCCGCCGTCGAACATCGAGGTCGTGATGCTCCCGGCTCACGTGCACACGACGGCGGTCACGAGCATGACGCGCCGGGACGGGCGGCTGTTCCCCGGCGCCCGGTCGACCCGGGCGCGGCTCCTGCTCGATACCTTCTTCCTCAGAGAGCCTGCCGTCGTGCTCGTCGAGCGATTCCCCTTCGGGCACGCGACGTTCACACACGAGATCCTCCCGATGCTGGAGTACGCGGCGGCGGCCCGCCGCCGTCCCCTGGTAGTCTGCAGCCTTCCCGACCCGCTCGAAGGCGCGGGCCGCAACCAGAGGCACGAGGATCGGGCGAGACAGATCGCCGACGACTATTTCGACGCGGTCCTCGTGCACACGGATCCGCGTCTGACGACGCTTGCGGACACCTTCAAACCGCGATCCGCGTTGCGGCTGCCGGTGATCTACACCGGACTCGTGCCGTCGCGACCGTCCCTGGCCCGCCACACGGCAAAACGGACAGGCATCATCGTGTCGGCAGAAGACGGACGCGCAGGCGGGCCGCTGTTCCGCGCGGCGATCGAGGCGCACGCCTTGTGCCCAACCGCGGACCGCCAGCCGATGCGGATTGTGACCGGGCCGCTTCTGCCAGACCACGAGGACGCCGCCCTTCGTTCGCAGGCGATGGGATATCCGGATGTGACGATCGAGCGCTGCGTGCCTGCGCTGCGTCCCCTGCTGACATCGGCTGCGCTGTCGATCAGTCAGTGCGGACACCACGCAGCGCTCGATGTGCTGCAGGCCCGTGTCCCGGCGCTGGTCGTGCCCCGCGCAGACGGGCGCGAGGACGACGAGCGCGCCCGCGCGTCGAAGCTCGAAGCGCTCGGCGCGCTCCGCGTTCTCGATCTGGATGTCCTCACGGGCCCTCGGCTGGCGATCGAAATCCTGGCCGCGCGCACCTTCGCGCCGTCGCCCTTGACTCTGAACCTTGACGGCGCGGACGAAACGGCGCGCGTCGTCACACGCTTGTGGATCGCGGGTGATCCGGCGGCGCCCCTCTATGGCGTCGGCTTTGTGAAGCACTGATCGTGACGACAGGCGCGGCGTTCACGGCCACGATTCGGCTGGTGAGCAGCGGCCGTTCATCGGAGGAGGTACGGGCATGTCGACGAAGTTGCGTCGAATTGCCGTGATCGCCGCGTTGCTCGCGGTTGCCGGCTGCAGTGCGAGCGATAAGTACGCCGATGCGTCGAGCTCGGGACAGCCTCGTTGACGAGCCCGAGCGCGGTGACCGCCAGCGAGCCTCTGCGGCCCGCGCCGATGTTCACGGCCTCGTCGTCGACTGGCGGGACACTGAAGGAAAGGCTCACCGGTGCCGCGATCATCGGCGTTGTCCCCGAGGGACAGGCGCTGGCGGACGAGTCGCGCTTTCCGAGCGGCGGCGACACCTCCCTGACCGTGCAGGTCAAGAAGGTGAACCTCGCGGATGGGACAATCCTTGGAGTGAGCATCGACTTCAAGCCGCTCGGATCGATCACGCTGACGCAAGGCGCGGGAACACTGACGGTCAACCTCGGTCGGGCACGCTGCACAACGCCTGCGAACGGATTCGCGAGAATGCCGGGATCGACGACTACAACCCGCACGACCTCCGCCGCACCGCAGGTACCACGATGGCCGAACTCGGCGTGCCGCGCTTCATCATTGAACGTGTCTTGAACCACACGGATCGCACCGTGACGAGCGTCTACGACAGGTACAGCTACGCCAAGGAAAAGATGGCGGCCGTCACGAAGCTCGGTGCGTATGGGCAGAAAATGGCCAAACTACATCGTTCGCGCTACGGGGCTTGATGGCCCTCCAACATGGCGATCGGATCGCCGGTCGGGTAGTCCCGCCAGAAGTCGAGTACATGCTTACCGGACTCGGAATGAGCTTGAGCGGCGCTTTCTCTGGCGTTTTGATGCGGGCCGAGGGTCCAAGTTGAGAAGGCTCAGTTCGAATTTGACGAACAGCTCGAGAAACCCAGGGAGTAACAAGTGGCTGATCGCTTTCGGCAGACTCTAGCCGAGTGCTGAAATTCGGGCATTAATGACGACTTTCGCAATGCGAGCGTGCCGACCACTCACGTCATCAGTGGACGCCCCAGTGTGCGACATGAAGTCGATCGGGTTCGCCCTCAGCCCTCCGCTGATCGAGGTGCGAATGCTTACTCAAAGCGTCGGTGACCTCGCCACATCAACACCCGGCAAATATTCGGTCGACATCGCCCCCCAACCGTCACGGACACCAGGAAGACGCAGTCCATTCAAGAGAAGATCCTCGTCGTCGCCCCGTGATTAGGCGGCTGGCTGAGTGGGCCTCTGTCTTGCATACAGTGATGAATGTCCAACCACTACATGATCCGGGCGGCGACGACTGCGCTGGTGGCCGCGTTCACGGCGGTGGCCAGCGCACAAACTCGCGTTGAACCGCCCAAGAACAACTATCAGCCGTCGGACGACGTGAAACTTGGGCGGGAAGCAGCCGCCCAAGCTGAGCAGCAGTTTCCCGTGTTGAGAGACGACGGGCTGACGTCGTATGTCAGCGACATCGGCCGGCGCTTGGTCGGCGCCATTCCTGCCGAGCTGCAGCATCCGGAATTTCAGTATTCATTCACGATCGTCAACGTGAAGGAGATCAACGCCTTCGCGCTGCCCGGCGGTCCGATGTACGTGAATCGCGGGATGATCGAGGCGGCGAAAACCGAGGGCGAAGTCGCCGGAGTGATGGCACACGAACTGAGCCACGTCGCGCTTCGGCACGGCACCGCCCAGGCGAGCAAGGCGACGCCGTACCAGATCGGCGCGATCGCCGGCCAAGTGCTCGGTGCGATCATCGGCGGTAAGGTCGGTTCAGTCGTCGCGCAGGGATCGCAGTTTGGTCTGGGAGCGGCCTTCATGCGTTTCAGCCGCGAGTATGAGCGCCAGGCAGACGACGAAGGGGCGCAAATCATGGCGCGCGCCGGCTACGATCCGCGTGAAATGGCGAACATGTTCAAGACGATCGAAGCCCAAGGTGGGGGAGCGGGGATGCCCGAATGGCTCAGCGACCATCCTGATCCAGGCAATCGCTACGCGTACATCGCTCAGGAAGCGCAGACACTCCGTGTCATCAATCCCGTCCGCGATACGAGGGGCTTCGAGCAGGCTCAGGCGAAACTCCGGCAGATGTCGCCGGCGCCAACGACCGCGGAAGCATCGCGGAACGCCGAGAACCGGCCCCGCGGGACGTCGGGTACGGCCATCGGCCTTGGCCGGGTGGGCGCCCCGTCCGCCCGGTTTGTTAGCTATCGCGCGGGAACGCTCTTTCAGATCAGCGTGCCGGACAACTGGCGTCAATTGCCCGGATCGCAGTCCATTACGTTCGCTCCTGAAGGCGGATATGCGACGTCGAGTGGCCAGAGCGTTTTCACCCATGGCGTCGAGGCTGGAGAGGCCGCCGCCGGCGGTCGCGACTTGCCAACCGCGACAGAGGGACTCCTCGCATCGCTCGGGCAGGCCAATCCCGGGCTGAGGCGTCTGTCGAATGGCCAACCCGCGATGGTCGGTGATCACGGCGGAATGCGCGTCGACCTCTCGAACACCTCTGATGCGACCGGCCAGCCCGAAAGGCTCGCACTGTACACAACGCTGCTGCCCGACGGGCATCTGTTCTACGCCGTGGCGGTGGCCCCGCAAGATGAGTTTGATCGCTACAACGCGACTTTCTCGAAGGTCGTGGCTTCAATACGCTTGAAGAACCACCGCTAGGCGACGTAGGCACGAACACGCGTCGTCCGAAGTCAGATCCCGGAGGATAGCGGCCGCTCTCGGGCTGACGCTCTCCTCTGTCGCGGCCCGGAGGCCGTTGCGGGCTGGCGCGCCCACAGCCTCGCGCTGGTGTCAGACGCGCGGGCCACAACTACGTTCACGCCAATCTGGCTATGAAAGAAAAGGCCCTCGCGAGGATGCTACCGATGGACACCATTCCGACGATTCCGTTCGACGACCGCTTGCTGGCGTTCCTGGAGTCGCTCTGACGATGCGGAGTGCTGGGACCGACCTATGCCGCTAAATCGGCTCCCCGGGAAAGCGCAGATCGAAGCGTTCAACGAGTCCCGGGACACTCCCGGGATCCATCTCGAGCCCGTAGCGGGCGCAGAGATCAGCCAGTATCCGGGGCTCGGCCCGGGTGACGCCCCCGAGGTCGACGAGTTCGCTGAAGAATCGCTCGAAGCCGGCAGGCGAGATGATCTCGAGGATCCGGGCGCGTTCATCGCCGGCGTTCCAGAACGTGTGCCATTGGTTGCGAGGCTTGAAAATCAGATCACCCGGACTGGCGACCAGCACCTCATCGCCCAGAAGCGCGCCGATGCGCCCCTCCAGGACGTAGCTGTACTCGTCTTCGTGCGTGTGTCGATGCAGCGGGGCAGCCAGTGCGCGCGGGGACATCGGGTGCTCGACCAGCGAGAACCCGCCGTGCGCCTCCTCGCCGTCAACCATGAACCGGACCCCGATGCTCCCCAGGAACCCGGCCTTGCCGTCGCGTGGCCCGACGACCTTCGCTGCCATCGTCGTCATATCTTTCTCCTTTGAGTGGACAGTAGTGTTGCGTTAAATCTATAGGAGAGCCGTTGCCTGTGTCAATATTCAGTGGACAGTGATGACCGACCAAAAGCGTCCTTATCGGCTGAAGCGGCGCGCCGAGGCGGAGCAACGCACCCGCGTGCGCATTACCGAGAGCGCCGTGGAGTTGCATGGAACGCTTGGTCCGGCGCGCACGTCGATCAGCGCGGTCGCCCAGCGCGCGGGCGTGCGTCGTTCCACCGTCTATCGCCACTTCCCAGACGAGGCCTCCCTCTTTTCCGCCTGCACCTCGTATTGGATGGCGGGCCATCCGTTCCCCGACGTCGCTCGCTGGGCGGCGATCGAAGATCGGGCCGTCCGCTTGATGGCCGCGTTGGAAGAGCTATACGCCCACTACCGGCGCACCGAGCGCATGATGAGCAACATCCTTCGCGACGAGGCGACGATGCCCATCGTCAAGCGAATGCTGGGCGGCTACCGCGACTATCTCACCGCAGCTCGTGACACGCTCAAGAGCGGCGAGCGCGGGCGCGCACGCCAGCGGGTACTCGCCGCTGTTGGCCATGCTCTGACGTTTAGCACATGGCGCTCGTTGGCTGGCGAGCAGGAACTCACCGACTCGCAGGCCGCTGACCTGATGTGTCGCCTGGTTGCCGCGGCGGCAGACAGCTCGGCTCGACGACGCGCAATGCCTGCGCGAGCGGTCGAAATGACCGGGAGGCATCCATAACAACCACCGAGCCCATCCGACGGATCCGGGGCCTGGCTCCCTTTTTTCCCGCGCTGTCTCCTATCCCGTCAAATAATGCTGGGGGACGGTGCGTATTCCGGCCCATCGTGAACACTCATTCCGTTTCAACGTGAACGCCGGTTCCGCTGATGGTGAACACCGATTCCGGTCATCATGAACGCCGATTCCGGCCAGGGTGAACACGGATTCCGGTGATCGTGAACAGCGAGTCCGGCCCACCTGAACGCTCATCGAGCGAGGTACGCGATCCTGGGAGGTTTCCCGCAAGGAGGGACCCCCTGGATGGCAGCGACCCGGCTACTGATGAGACGACTCCGCGATATTCTGCGTTTGAAATACGAGGCCGGCTTGCCCCACCGTGCCATTGCCCAGGCCTGTGCCGTCGGGCTGGGCACGGTCTCGGAGTATCTGGCCCGCGCCGCGGCGGCCGGCGTGGTCTGGCCGCTCCACGACGATCTCGATGATGCCGCGCTGGAGCGGCGGCTGTTTGCGCGGGCGGCCGACGTCGCCGGCCGCGATCGCACGGTGCCCGCGTGGTCCGAGCTGCATCAGGAACTGAAGCGGCCGGGCGTGACGCTGCAGTTGCTCTGGACCGAGTATCGCGCCGCGCATCCGACCGGGTACGCCTACAGTCACTTCTGCGAACGCTACCGCCAGTGGGCGCGGGTTTTGAAGCCGTCGATGCGTCAAGTGCATCGCGCCGGCGAGAAACTCTTTGTCGACTTCTCGGGCAAGCGGCCGTCACTCGTCGGCGCGACGACTGGCGAGGTCGTGCTCGTCGAGCTCTTCGTCGGCGTGCTCGGGGCGAGCGGGTTGATTTACGCCGAAGCCACCCGGCGCCAAGACCTCGCGTCATGGGTCAGTTCAAGGAGACGCGTCATGATCTCTACGCGATGGCATGTTCACGGACGAATCGTCGCCGCGCTGATATGCCTTGGCTGCTATTTAGCGTCAGCGCACGCTGACACCAAACGGTGGACCCCTCAGATACCGAAGACTTGGGACGACGCCGCGCTTGCCGAGTGGGCGACGCCGGTCGCCGGTCTCAACGTCAGGCCCACACACATCTCGGCCAAGGAATACTACTCGCTCACAACCGAGAATCTGCGAACGTATCCCGTCTACTTTCCGGGTCGGGAGCCGAACGGCTACTGGGACATGCTGCAGCATGTAGGGCCCAAGCCGTTGATCGAGCCGGACAGGCTGACGACGGAGACCGATTGGATCGAGGCTGGACGCCGAGTGTTCGATGAGGCAGACGATCTGCACCTGCGCACAGTCGACCCAAAGTTCATCTCTGCCGCGAGGAATCGCGAGGCGTTGGAACAGACACGCGTGCGCCCGTTGCCCGACGGTACGGTATTCGGGGCGCGCTGGGTCCCGACCACGCGCGGCGTGGCCTTGACGTTTTCAAACTGCAGCTTCTGCCATGTTCTGTACCTGCCCGATGGTCGCCGCGTCGCCGGGGCCCCGTTCAAAACGACTGCGCCGCGCCCGCCAGACAGATTCCCGGCCATGCCCTTGATCAGTCAGGTTCAAACGTCCAAACGTGTCGTCACGGGGGCGACGCCATTTTTCATGGGTCCCGAGCCCCTCGGCATGTGGTTATACCGCGCGTACGGCGTGCCGTGGAACCCGAACGACGTCCACGAGCGATTGAAGACATTCACGCAGGACGAATATGACGAACTCGATACGGCGTCCCGTAGCAGCGGCGGTATCGCTCGTTGGAACGGCAGCCTCTATTACCCGGCGAAAGTCCCGGATCTGATCGGCATCAAGGATCGGAAATATATCGACCACACGGCGACGCATCTGCATCGAGGCATCGGCGACCTGATGCGCTACGCGGCGCTCGTGAGCTTCGCCGACACGGCCGACTTCGGCTCCCATCACATGCTGTCACCGGAGACGAGAAGAGTTCAGGCGCGATTGCCCGACGAGGCGCTGTACGCGCTGGGCCTGTACATCTACTCGCTGCAACCGCCGTCCAACCCCAATCCGCTTGACGCGAAAGCGGAGGCCGGAGAGAAGATCTTCAGACGAGAGGGCTGCTCGAGATGCCATACGCCGCCTCTGTACACGAGCAACAAACTCACGCTTGCCAAGGGCTTCGATCCACCGTCGGACGTGCCCTCGACGTTAGACATTTTACGACTCTCGGTTGGGACGGATCCCAGTCTGGCGCTAAGGACGCGAAAAGGAACCGGGTACTACAAGGTGCCGTCGCTCAAAGGGGTCTGGTACCGGGGTCATTACTTGCATGACGGATCCGTCGCGAGTCTTGAAGAGATGTTCGACCCCGATCGCCTCAGCGAGATGCATGTGCCCGGCGGATGGAGGCCACTCGGTTCACGAACGAACGTGATTGGCGGTCACGAATTCGGCTTGCGCCTGGAACCGGCCGAACGGGAGGAACTGATCGCATTCCTACGAACCCTGTGAGGTGATCAAAGTCGCGGCGTGCCCGTATTGTCGACAACCCGAGGAATTCCTGAAACCCGACTTGTGCCACGGGCTGCTAGCGGTTCCGGCGTCAAAACTTGACGGTATGCACAGCTGTGCATACACTTGAACGGATGGATAAGGTCGGCTGGGACCCGCGCAAGGCTGCGGCGAACCTCAAGAAGCACGCCGTTGATTTCGCCGATGCGGCGACCGTCCTGCACGACGAGCAGGCCATCACGGTTCGAGACGATGACGCGGAGGAGGAACGCTACGTGACGATCGGCATCTCCGCCATCGGAGAGGTGCTCGTTGTCGTCTATACGTGGCGTGGCGACGAGCCGCGCCTGATATCTGCTCGCAAGGCGACGCCGCAGGAACGCGAACAGTACGGAGTCAAGGCATGAAAGCACGGTACGACTTTACGGGTGGAAAGCGCGGTGCGGTGCTCAAGGCACCGGCAGGGAAGACGCGGATCACGATCCGCATCGACGACGATCTGCTGCAGTGGTTCCGCAAGCAGGTGCATGCGGCCGGCGGCGGCAGCTACCAGTCGCTGATCAACGCGGCGCTGAGGGATTACGTCGGCTCGAAACGCGAGCCACTGGAGGCGACGCTTCGCAGGGTCTTGCGTGAAGAGTTGCCGCGGGATGTGAAGCGCGCGGCAACCCGTTGACCGAATGCCCGTCGATGCCCTGAACGCGATCCGTGTGACGCCGGCGTGACCCCCGCGGGTTTTTGCGACGCAAAAAATCAGCGACGGTGTGTTACCGCAACTGATTGAGTGTGTTTGGATTAGGATTTGGTGGCGAGGGACAGAATCGAACTGTCGACACTACGATTTTCAAACACGGTCCCGTGACCTTTCCTGAAACCGCGTGAAACCGCTTACCGATTGAAAATGCTTGATTTACTGAGCGTTTAGCACTTCAATTGAGTTCAGCCGGTTTCACCTAATTTCTGTACTCGTGTGACTTCCGTGTGACTTTCTTTCGATGGCGTCGCGATACTATGATTCGCGACGCGGTGACTGATCCGGAAGTCACACGCAAAGTCACAACCCTCTGAGGGACTCCCTGATGGCCATGAACTTGACCGCGCGCACGGTCGCGAACATGAAGGCGGCGACGGTGATCTACGTCAACGATGCGCTGATTGCGGGCCTCGCCTTACGGGTCTCGCCGCAGGGTCAGAAGACCTGGTCGGTACGCTATCGCATCGGACGCCGGCTGCGACGCCTGACGATCGGCGGGTATCCGGTGTTGTCGCTCGCCGATGCGCGTCAGCGCGCGAAGGACGCGCTGAAGATGGCCTCGGACGGCGTCGACCCGGTGTTCGCGAAGCAGGAACGGCGCGACGCTGACACCTTCGGGGACTTTGCGAAAACCTACATCAGCGAGCACGCCAAGCCGCGAAAGAAAAGCTGGAAGGTCGACCAGATGCGTCTGGACATCGACGTGCTGCCTACGTGGAAGCACCGGCCCGTGAAGGAGATCACACGTCGCGACGTGCGCGATCTGCTCGACACGATCGCCGCACGACCCGCGCCGATTGTCGCGAATCGCGTGCGGTCGCTGCTGCACAAGCTGTTCAACGTCGCGATTCAACTGGACGTGGTCGAACTGAATCCGGTCACCGCGACGCGCAAACCAGGCGTCGAGCAGCAGCGCGATCGTGTGCTGACGCACGATGAGATCCGCAGGTTCTGGACCGCGTGCGAGGCGCTGCCGCTGGAGATGCGCGCTGCGTGGAAGCTGCGCCTCCTGACCGCGCAGCGCGGCGGGGAAGTCTTCGGCATGCGCTGGCAAGATGTGGATCTGGACGATGGCTGGTGGACGATTCCATCGAGCAGCAGCAAGAACAAGCTGCCGCACCGGGTCCCGCTTTCGACGTCAGCCCTTAAGATCGTGACGGCGGTGCGAGCGCATCGCAACGAGCAATTGCAGGCACAGAAGAACCCGAAGCCTCCAATGTTCGTGCTGCGCACCGCGAGAGGGAAGCGCCAGCAGGCGAAAGCCGCCGCGACGTTCAAGGTCGACGATTTTCGCGGACACGACCTGCGACGAACAGCGGCGAGCCTCATGGCTGGGAGCGGCGTGTCAAGGCTCGTCATCTCGAAAATCCTCAATCACGTCGAGCGCGGCGTTACGGCCGTTTACGATCGGCACAGCTACGACAACGAAAAGAAAATCGCGCTCGAGTCGTGGGCACGGACGTTGACGGCCATCATCGACCAGAAGGACGGCGCGAACGTCGTGCCGTTTGCCGCGAGGAGCTGACAATATCGCGACACGCATCGCGATCGGCGACCTCAATACGAAGGCCAAGGACTGGATGCAACGGCAGATCGACGAAGGCTTGCGACGGAGGCTTGGCGCTGGTTCTGCGGATGCGGGCCTCTCGGGCACCTGAGGCGTGACACCTGAAGCGAATGGCGTCTGGTAGACCCGCGTCATCCGCGTGCGGTCGAGCCGACGGACTCGTCCAGGACCAGATCCCGCACGAACCTCTGTCTCGCGAGTGACGCCTGGGCCTCAGCCGCGCGTCGTGGTCGTGTTCCAGGTCAGGCGCTTGCGCCCGAGACTCCGACGTGAGTACCATGGTCCTGTGGTGGTACTACAGTACTGCGCTGATGGACGGCGGTCGTGCCCGTCATAGGCCGCCTGCCGCGCCGGCTGGGCATCATCCTCCCCTCTCGGGACCATCGGGGACGGCGGCTGCCCGCCGAAACCCGGCGCATGGTCCGCGAGGCGGTCGCGGCCTGGTTCAGCCGCGCGTTTCCGGGGAGCACCGCGGACCGCATGCAGATCCGCCCGCGCCTGCGAGGCCGCTGGGGGTCAGGCGCCGGCGTCACGGTCGAGGAAGTCGAGGAGGTCTGGACGTACTGCACGGCCGCCGACTTCCGTAAGCACAGGCCGGGCTTGGTCAGTCTGGCCGAGTGGGTGGTGACGAGAGCCGATCAGGAGGCCGTCGCCATCCTGGTCGATCACGGCATGGAATTGGTCGTGACGAAGGAGATGTCATGAGTGTCAGGGAGTTGGAAGCGAAGCTCAATCGGCGCCTGCGAGAGATCCACCGTGACTATGCCGTGAAGCATCTCACGCGCAGGCCCAGCGGCGAGTACTGGTTCGATCTGGCGATGGCTTTCAATCGTCGGGACGTGGCCAAGGTGAATCGCGTCTTCGCCGAGCTGCTCTCTCAGAAGCGAGGGGCACAGCGCCAGACAGTGCAGGCGAAGTTCTACCTGTCGGCGAAGACCTACGAGCGCTTGCGGAAGGAAGCGGCGGACCGTGGAGTCAAGCAGTCCACCCTCGTCGAGGAAGCGCTCCAGAGCGCACTCGCGTAGACAGGCTGAATCTCCGCTCTGGACGCCATCGCCGCACTCGCGCCGGCATGGACCGCGAGCGTGTAGGGCAAATGTTCCCGCGCGGTCAGCTCCTGTGCGAACGCGTGAGCCAGTTCGACGTGGTCCTCGGGCTCGAGGTCGCGCGGCAGGGCAAAGTCCGCGCTCACGTAGAGGCGCCCATTGGCCCGTTCGTACGGGTCCGCCGCGTCCCAGTATTCGCGCGCGTCGCCCTCGACCCATTCAGGCATGTGATCCGGCTCCACATAGATCGCGGCATCACGATCGGGATCGTCGTACTCCTCGCTGCGCGTGATGTAGGCGTGCGCGGCGCGCGCGCACGAGCCGCCCGCGCGGGAGCCCGACCCGAAACGACAGGTGGAAGGAGCCGCCCCTGCCGCGCGCGCGGCCGCCGCCAGACACGCCGGGATTGGGTTCGAACAATTCCATCGCGGGAACCTCCGGTCGGCCAAAGACGCGCGCGCGTTTCGAAGAAACGCCAAAGTGCGCCTTTGGCCGACTTCCGTCGTCCGCAGGCTCCGTGCCCGCGCGCGGCGGTTTGCGAATTTCGTACGTGCACGTCACGCGCGGCCGGCGATGGCACTGCGACTGCAACATCTACAAGCATTGGAGGTGCCGTATGCCGCAGTCCGAAAGAATTCAAGCTCGTCTCCAGTCGCTCGACGAACGGCTCACCCGGTTGCGTATGAAGAAGGGCCGGCTCATCGCGCGGGCCGGTCATGCAGAACGCAAGCGGGATACCCGACGGAAGATCTTGATCGGCGGGGCCGTGCTCGCAGCCATCCCGCATGAGGGAGTGCCGATGTTGCGATCGAACGCCGAGCTCCTCCGGTCGCTCGACGCGCAGCTCACGCGCCCACACGATCGCGATGTGTTCGAATTGGCGCCGGAGTGCGCGCCGGCCGCAAAACCCGGTTCGGCCCCCTATCAGCGACCCGGCCCGCAGCGGAGCGGCGGTCAAGGATGCCGACCACTGGGAGGCACCGCGAAGCGGCGCGCCGCGTCCTTGACGGCCGCGCGAGCGAAGGGCATCACTTCGACGGGGCCGAACGTCGCCATCAGATCCGCGCGCGTTTCAATGCGTACGGCATCGATGTGTTGAGCCGAGAACCGTAACGTTTATGCTCGGTCGCGTCAGGAAGCCGAACACGAACTGCCAGTCATGCTGACCGCGCTCTGTCCGACTGACCCGGAGTATGTGAGGTTTTCGCCGGTGCTGTCGTCAGTGAGAGCGGCACTGATTCTGGAGCCTGCTTGGGGCACGGCGACCGTGATCGGGCCACTCCCGCCAACGGTCGTGTACCGTGCCGCACCTGTTGGCAACCCAGGCGCAACCGGCGCTCAAGATCCTGTTGCGAGGTCTGACGCTAACTGATTGGTTCTAACGTGGAGCCGGCGCGCGGACTTGAACCGGCGGATCTGAAAGCCGAACTCCTGGCGCCTGAGGCAACGGCCCGCGCGACGGAGACCCTCCCCGCCGCGCCACCGCACCGCGCGCAGACGTCAGTAACTCACCAGCCGGCCCACCGGCGGGAACGTCTTCGTGCAGGTATAGTGGGTTTGGAACTCAGTGGTGAACTGGACGCAGTTTGGCTGGAGGGGGCACCTGCCGAACTGTCCCGTCGAAATCCCCCCCGGGCACCCCGCCGGCCACGCGGTCAGCGTGCAGATGGCGATCGGCGACACGTCGCCAAGGGTGGTCAATTGATCACCCGGTTGGCACGGCGTCAGCGGCGGCACGTTGAGCGGCACTGGAGGGGACTCCCCTGTGTACTGGCAGGTACTGATTGAGGTCAGCGCACCGTTAGATACGCCGCAAAGGCCGCCAGGATTGTTCGATACCAGATACACCTGTAGGCCGTTCGTCACGCTATCCGAGAGTGTCGCCGCGGGGCCGACGGGTCCCCCTGGACCGGTGAGTCCATCTTGCCCCACTGACCCCTGAGCGCCCGTTGCGCCGATGTCACCCTTCAGCCCCTGGAGCCCCGTCGGGCCTTGAGGACCCGCTGCTCCGGTGTCGCCCTTCGCACCGCTGGGCCCCGCCAGACCTTGCGGACCGGTCGGCCCCACGGCGCCAACAGACCCGGAAGGACCAGTCGCACCAGCCGAACCAGCCGCTCCCTGAGGACCTTGTGGGCCTTGCGGGCCGATCACGCCAAGCGCCACCTCGAAGGTGTGGTGATCGTCGTCACGGTCCTTCCCCCACGACACTTCGAGCAGGAACGATCCGACCGGCACAGGATTCGGGAGACCGACGGTCAACGTGCCGGTATGCGTACTGCTGTTGACGGCGAATGCCGTGACCGTGAGCGGCGAACCGGCGAGCCATACTCGAGGCGCGGTGAGATGTTTTGGATTATCGAGTTGGGTCACGGTCGCGGTGAGGGTTCGCGCCGCGTAGTCCACTTGAGCTCGCGTCACCTTGATGGCGTCATCATCGGCGCGGGCCGAGCTACTCGCGGCGAACAGACACCCCGCCAACACCAACGGCACAGTCCAGCCCAGTCGTTTCGTCATATCGTTTCCTTGAGGGAGCAAGTCGTTCTTGAGACTCGACGTGACTTTAGAGTAGCTGAACCGTAATCGCAACAGCAATATTCATAAGGATTTCGTTACCTGATGCGTCTGCAGCGTGATCAGACGAGCGGAAACGACGCGCGGATCCACGCGGGACTCCGGCACGGCTTCTTCGAGTATGCCGTCCGCTGCGAAATCGTCCGTCACGAGCGACGGCGCCTGACGATTCAGGTCGGAAAGACCTACCAGTTCACCATTCCCAAACGGGATTCGAACCCGTGTTTTAGCCTTGACACCGCCTGCACGCGCGCTGAGAAGCAGCTATGGCGACCGCTCAGGTTCTGCGACGCTGTTCAGATTTCCGCGTTTTCGGACGATGATGACGGCCAGGCACTAATCGGTTGTCGCCGATCAATAACCGTTCTTCGTCATGCGCCTGAGCACGTGTGCCGCGCTCAGCACAAAATGCCGATCCCGATGTGTGAAGAAAATGCCCGTGCCCGAGGCTGGAGGACGCCGCATATTGATTGTCGTGCAGGGCGGCCCGGCGGCGCGACAGGGCGCGCCTTCGGAGAGACAGCCCGAGCAGTCGTGTCATGCCCAGCATCCGCCGCGCTGTGACTTCGGTGTGACTTTGTACAATTAATAGCCGACAATACAAGATGCGGACTATGCTTGTAACTTGCAGTTTATATTGAGCTTATTGATGGTGGCGAGGGACAGAATCGAACTGTCGACACTACGATTTTCAATCGTATGCTCTACCAACTGAGCTACCTCGCCACGTCGAGGGATTGATAATCATAGCGGCTACGCGGGCCCGGAGCAAGCGAGGTCCACAATCCGAGATCCGCACGAGTCAGTCCTTCCAGAGTCCGCCGTTTTTCAGCCGGACCTACAAGACGACCGATCCCGAGGAGTAGGGCTTAGGGTGAAGGGCTACAGTCGTGCACTGCGTTCTTTGCCCTTCGCCTTCAGCCCTTAGCCCTAACGGGATCAAGCGGTCACAGGTTCTGCGACCGCAACTCCACTCAACCCGAGCTCCTTGCGGACCTTCTCGTCGATCGACTTGAAGACCTCGGGGTTGTCTTTCATGAACTGCTTGGCGTTCTCGCGTCCCTGACCGAGGCGCTCGCCGCCGTAGGCGAACCACGCGCCGCTCTTTTCGACGATGCGTTTCTCGACCGCGAGGTCGAGGAGGTCGCCCGTCTTGGAGATGCCTTCGCCGTACATGATGTCGAACTCCGCCTCGCGGAAGGGCGGCGCGACCTTGTTCTTCACGACCTTCACGCGGGTCCGGCCGCCGACGACCACGTCGCCGTCCTTGATGCTCGCGATACGGCGGATGTCGATGCGCACGGACGAGTAGAACTTCAACGCGCGGCCGCCGGTCGTCGTTTCGGGGTTGCCGAACATGACACCGATTTTCTCGCGCAATTGATTGATAAAAATGAGGCAGGTTTTCGACTTCGACACGGCGCCGGTGAGTTTCCGGAGCGCCTGCGACATGAGCCGCGCCTGGAGACCCATCTGCGCGTCGCCCATCTCGCCTTCGATTTCAGCTTTGGGCACGAGCGCCGCTACCGAGTCGACGACGACGACGTCGACGCCGTTGGAGCGGATGAGCACTTCGACGATTTCCAGCGCCTGCTCGCCGTTGTCCGGCTGCGAGACGAGGAGGTTGTCGATGTCCACGCCGAGCTTCTTGGCGTAGGCCGCGTCGAGCGCATGTTCCGCGTCCACGAACGCCGCGGTGCCGCCGAGTTTCTGCGCTTCGGCAATGATCTGCAGCGAGAGCGTCGTCTTGCCCGACGACTCCGGTCCGAAGATCTCGATCACGCGGCCGCGCGGCACGCCGCCGACGCCGAGTGCGTAGTCGATACTGATGGCCCCGGTGGGAATCGCGTCGATGGGCTGGATGGCGCCTTTCTGGCCCAGGCGCATGATCGAGCCCTTGCCGAACTGTTTTTCAATCTGGCTGAAGGCCAGCTCGACGGCCTTGAGTTTCTCTTTTTCCTGACGTTCGTCGCGTTCAACTGCCATGTGATTCAATCCTCCGGAAGCGGAGCTATTCTAAATTCGTGCCGAGGCGAAAGTCAAGCGCAATATCGTGAACGTAACGTGAGAACTGACCATATGTCAGCAGTTTACGGT
>JAYVMG010000667.1:0-14693 GCA_043759095.1 Acidobacteriota bacterium
CAAGCCGCGGCGGGCGTCAGCGCGCTGCCGATGTACCCGGTCGGTATCGATTACGCGCTGCCGTTCACCATCGAAGGCCACGCCGCGCCGACCAACGGCGAGGAGCCGCGCGCGGACATCCGGACCGCCACGCCCGGCTACTTCGAGACGATGAAGATCGCGCTGCGCAAGGGCCGGTTCATCGACGGCCGCGATCGCCCGGGCGCGCCCGGCACGGTCGTCATCAACGAGACGATGGCGAGGCGCCATTTCCCCGGGGAGGATCCGATCGGCCGGATCGTCGTGAACCCGCACGGCAAGGGTGAAGTGGTCGGCGTCGTGGGCGACGTCAAGCACTACGGGCTCGACAGCGAACCGCGTGCGGAGCTGTTCATGCCGGCGTGGCAGCAGCCGCTGAACGGCATGGCGCTCGTCGTGCGGACGGCGTCCGATCCGAAGGGCTTCGTCGAAAGCATCCGGCGCGAGGTCCTGGCCGTTGACGCCGAGCAGCCGATCTACGACGTCGCCGCCATGGTGGACGTCGTCTCGCGATCGGTATTCCTGCCGCGCGTCAGCATGCTGCTGCTCGGCGCGTTCGCGATCTCGGCGCTGCTGCTGGCCGTGGTGGGCATCTACGGCGTCGTGTCGTACACCGTGACGCAGCGGACGCGCGAACTCGGCGTGCGCATGGCGCTGGGCGCTGACGCCAACAGCACGCTGCGGCTCGTGCTCGGCAAGAGCATGATGCTCATCGGCGCCGGCGCCGCGTGCGGACTCGTGGCGTCGGTTGCGGTGACGCGCGTGATGTCGGGCCTGCTGTACGACGTCAGCCCGCTCGATCCGGCGGTCTTCGCGGGCGTGTCGATCGTGCTCGCGACGGCGGGATTCGTAGCGAGCCTGATCCCGGCCCTCCGGGCAACCCGCGTCGATCCGATCGTCGCGCTGCGCGTGCCCTAGACCATCTTTCAGTTCTGCGTAGCACCAGATTGGCCACGAAGACACGAAGACACGAAATAGATCCACATTCTTGTTTCGTGCGTACGGCCAGCGCTCACCAGGATCGGCGACGCACCGGCCATGTTGGCGTCCTCTGTACGATCGATAGTGTCATACTGACCGCGAGATTCTCTTGGCCGATCGCATCACACCCGCAGACAGCCTCGCCATGCTCGAGGCGACACTCGAAGCCACGCGCGACGCGATCATGGTTGTCGATCTCGAACGCCGGATTTTCTGTTTCAATCGGCGCTATCTCGACATGTTCGGTTTCACCGCCGACGAGCTCGAACGCGGCGGCATCGAGCATGTGGTCACCAAGATCAGCGCGGAGCTCGAAACTGCAGACGCCGTGACCGAGGCGTCACGCGCCGCCTCGGCCGATCCCTCGATCGTGCGGCTCGACGTCCTGCGATTCAAGGACGGCCGTGTGATCGAGCGCTTCGTGGCGCCGCTGGTGATCGGCGCGCGCATCGCCGGACGGACGGCAAGCTTCCGCGATATCAGCGCCGCGGCCACGACCGAGGATCAGCTGAGGCAATCGCAGAAGATGGAAGCCATCGGCCGCCTCGCCGGCGGCATCGCGCACGACTTGAACAACGCGCTGACGGCGATCGCCGGCTACGCGGAGCTGGCGCTCGGCGAGGTGGCCGACGATCATGCGGCGCGCGCCGACGTCGAGGAGATCCGCCGCGCCGCCGAGCGCGCCGGCTCGGTCACGCGTCAGCTGCTCGCGTTCAGCCGCAAGCAGCTCCTCGAGCCGCGCGTGTTCGATCTCAACGAGACGATCGCGGCGATGTCGCGCCTGCTGTCACGCCTGCTCGGCGCGGACATCAATGTGCAGACGCGGCTGGCGGCGGAACCATTGCCGGTGCTCGGCGATCCGGGCCAGGTCGAGCAGGCCGTGATCAACCTCGCGGTCAACGCGCGCGACGCGATGGCGGACGGTGGCCGGATCGTGCTGTCCACGTCGATACAAACGATTGACGAGGCGTTTGCCACCCGTCATATGCCGATGACCGCCGGGCGCTACATCGTGCTGCGCGTGTCGGACTCCGGTCAAGGCATGTCGCGCGAAACGCAGGCCCGCATCTTCGAACCGTTCTTCACGACCAAGGACGTCGGCAAGGGAACAGGGCTCGGCCTGTCGATGGTCTACGGCACAATGAAACAGATTGGCGGTTTCATCTTCGTCGAGAGCAGCGTCGGTCAGGGGACGACGTTCGAACTCTACTTCCCGCCGGCGAAGACACCGCCTCGGGACATTGCTGCGGGGACGCCGGACGTCAGAAGTGAACGCCACGGTCACGAAACGCTGCTGATCGTCGAGGACGAACCGTCGGTGCGGAACCTGGTCGCATCGGCGCTGCGGCACGACGGTTACCATCTGTTGATCGCGAGCTCCGCCGAGGAAGCGCTGGAGCTGTCGGATGCGCACGCCGGCCCCATCGATCTGCTGCTGACCGACGCGATGATGCCGGGCAAGAGCGGCGTGGAGTTGTCCAACCTGATGACGGCGCGGCGGCCGGGCATTCCGATCATCATCATGTCCGGCTACACCGAGGAAACGCTCGCGGTGCCTGGCCTTAAGAGGCCGATTGCGCTGCTGCAGAAACCGTTCTCACCACGGGAGCTGCGGCGGCGGATCAGGGAAGTCTTCGATCGATAGAGGAACGAAGGCGACGGAGGGAACGGGATCACACGGAGGAACAGAGTAACGGAGGGCGAACGGAGCGCTGAGTGCTGAGTGCGGCCGACGGCTGGCGCAGCCAGCCCGTCACGCGTTGCGGGCCGGCCGCACTGCAGCTGCTGTTCGTCTCTGTTGCTTCGTTTCTCCGTGTGAATCCGTTCCCTCCGTAATCTCCGTTACCTCGGCAGCGGCAGCGGCGCCAGCGGCGGCTTCACGCCGTCGGGTAACGGCGTCCGTGCCGTGTTCATCACGATCGCCAGCATCGTGTAGTACCCCGTGATACCGAGAACGTCGATGACGCCCTGCTCGCCTACCTTCCCCACCGCTCGCGCGTATGTTGCATCGCTGACGCTCTGTGTGCGCTGCACTTCTTCCCACAGCGTATAGACCGCGTCTTCGTCTTCGGCCATCGCATCGGGGCGCCGACCGTCGGCGATCGCCTTGACGATCTCCGCACGAAGACCGCCCTGCAAGGCGAGTGGCTGATGCGCGTGCCATTCGTATTGCTGCGTCCAGCGGCGGGCAGTCATCAGGATCACGAACTCGCTGAGCCGCGGCGGCAGCGAGCTCTTGAACCGCAGGTAATCACCCAGCGCGCGCGCCCGGCTCATCACCTCGGGGCTGCGAAGCATCGGGACGAACGGACCCGAGATGTCGACCGACCGCGCCGCCTTGAACTCGTCGATCGCCTTCTTCTGCGCGTCGGTGAGCCTGTCGGCAGGAATCGGCGGCATCCGATCCTGACCGCCGGCGGACACCACCGCGCCAAACACGGCGACCACGAGAACCAGAGTTCCGAGACACGAATGCATGAAGCCTCCTGGCAGAGGAATCTAGCACGGGGTACGCTGTGACCGATGTGGGAAACCGCGCTAGCGTTCGCAATCTGGGGCTGCTACGGCAGTGTCCTGACCGCGGCGCACATCGATCCCGCACTGACCGCGATCGCGCGCAGCGCCGGGCTCGGCATACTGCTGACCAGCGCGAGCATCGTCATCGCACGCGTGCGCGGGCCGCGCGAGATCACCGCCGCCATTCCGTGGCAGAGCGGCGTGTTGTGGTTGTCGGGTGCGGTGCTGCTGGTGGACGAGGTGCTCTACAGCGTCAGCGCGGTCAGCGGGCCGGTGGCGATCATCGGCCTGGCGTACGGCTGCGTGCCGATCCTCACGCCACTGCTGTCGCGCCTGTCGGGGACGGACAAGGCGCACGCTATGCGCGCGACGCACTGGATATGCCTCGCGCTCGCGTTCATCGGAAACGCGATGGTGTTCTCCGCGCTCCAGTCGGCGCAAATCCACTTCACGCTGGCGGCGGTCTTCGCGTTTCTCGCTGGATTGCTGTTCACGATCATGCCGATCTGCTCCGCGAAGCTGCAGCAGGACGGCCTGGGCACATGGGCCGTGCTGAAGAGCCAGGGCGCGGTGGCGATGATTCTGGCCGTCCCACTGCTGGCATTGCTGATCGCGATCGGCGCGGTCAGCCTCGGCGGCGCGGCTGGGAGCGGCACGCACGCGGAGATCGTAAGACGGAGCGTCGGCATGGGCGCGATCAACGCGGTCGCCTTCACGCTGACGCCCTTCTATCTCTGGTATCGCGGCATCGCGCGCTGCGGTGTGTCGCGGACGTCGATCTGCGCGTTTGCCGAGCCGCTGGTGGCGACGCTGTTCTCGCTGTTCGTTTTCAGGGACGCCCCGGCCTCCCCGGTGCTCATCGCCGGCGCTGGCATCGTGCTGTGCGCGATCGCCGTTTCCGCGCGGTCGGGCGAGTGAATCGATCATAATCAGCCTCGTTCACGTGCCTGCCACCTCGATGATCATCGGCGCTGCGCTCCTGCTGATCACGCTCGTGCTGCGAAGCTCGAACGCGAACCGCCACGCGCGCAGCCGGCTGCTGACCTGTGCGCTATTGTTCGGCGCCTACACGATCGGCGCGGTGCTCGCGGCCTACGCCCCGCTGCCGGACCAGGCGGCGCAACAGATCCGCTCGTACAGCCCGCTGCTGCTCGTCTTCGGGCTTGCCACGCTGATCGTCGTCTTGACGATCAATCCCTGGCGTGAAGATCGGCTACCCGATCGCTTCCCGACCATCGTCCAGGATGCGATCGTCATCGCGCTGTTCGCACTCGTGGCGACGCTGTTCATGCAGGAGAAGGTGCTGGCGACGACCGCCGTCGGCGCGGTGGTGATCGGCTTCGCGCTGCAGGACACGCTGGGCAATCTATTTTCTGGTCTGGCGATTCAGATCGACAAACCGTTTCGTGTCGGCCACTGGGTGACGATCGCAGGGCTGGACGGTCTGGTCACCGAGGTGACGTGGCGCGCGACCAAGATCCGCACCAAGGCCGGCAACTTCGTCGTCGTACCGAACAGCGTCGTGGCGAAGGAAACGATCACCAACTACTCGGAGCCGACGCAGGAGACACGGCTGGAGGTGGAGGTCGGCGCCAGCTACGACACGCCGCCCAACGAGATGAAGGCCGCCATCATCCAGGCGCTGCGCGACGAGCCGCTGATCGTCTCCACGCGCGCACCCGAGATCCTGATCGCCGATTTCGCTTCGTCCGCCGTCATCTACAAGGTGCGCGTATGGACGAACGACTTCGCGGCCGACATGAGCGTCCGCGATCGCGTGCGGTCGCACATCTACTACGCGCTCCGGCGCCAGGGCATCAGTATTCCGTACCCGATCCAGATGCAGATCGAGCGGCCGGCTGATGTGCCGGCGGAGATCGACCGACGCGCGCGCGCGCGGACGCTGGACGGGGTGGCGATGTTCGCGTCGCTGACCGAGGAGCAGCGCGCGCAGTTGCTGGCCGCATCGCGAGAGGTGTTGTACGAAGCCGGCAAGGCGATCGTCTGCGAAGGCGACGCGGGCGCGTCGATGTTCGTTGTGAAGCGCGGCGAGGCGTCGGTCACGCTGGCGCAGACCGACGGCGAGCTGGCCAGACACCGCGAGGGCGCGTACTTCGGCGAGATGTCGTTGCTGACCGGCGACGCGCGAACCGCCACGGTGACGGCCGTCACCGACTGCGAGCTGATCGAGATCGGCGTCGATGCGTTTCGGCGCGTGGTGCTGGCGGACGCAGCGCTCGTCGAGCGCGTCGCCGCCGCCGTGGCGACGAGACGCGCTGAACAGGATCAACACCGCACCACCAAGACGTCCGGCAGCGCGGTGGTCGAAACATCGCAGACCCTTGTGACCCGCGTCCGCCGCTTCCTGCGACTCTAGCCTCTGTGGCGCAGCGTTTCAGGTGTGGCGCACGGCTTTGGGTGTGGCGCACGGCTTCAGCCGTGCGGGTGCTATCGCACCGTCCTGAAGAACGCGCGCACGTCGTCCACCAGCAGGCCCGGCTGCTCGAACGCGGCGAAGTGACCGCCGCGAGGCATCATCGTCCACCGCGTGATGTTGTACCGCGCCTCGAGCCAGCGACGCGGTGACCAGATGATCTCCTTCGGAAAGTCGGCGCACGCCGTCGGCGTCTCGATGCGGCGCGGACCGGCAGACGCCGGAGACGCGTGCCGGCTTTCGTAGTAGATGCGGGCGGATGACGCCGCAGTCTGGGTGACCCAGTACAGCGTGATGTTGGTCAGCAGTTCGTCTTTCGTGAAAATCGTTTCCGGGTTGCCGTTACAGTCGCACCACGTCCGGAACTTCTCGACGATCCAGGCCGCCAGGCCGACCGGTGAGTCGTTCAGCGCGATCCCGATCGTCTGCGGCTTGGTGCCCTGAATTTGCTGATACCCGGTTTCCTCGGCCTGGAACGTCTGTCGCACCTTCAGCCGTTCCTTCTCCGCGTCGGACAGACCAGCGTTCGGATCGCCGCCTGCCGGCGCCGCTCCCGTGCACATGTTGAGGTGGAGTCCCGCGACGTGCGGTGCGTCGTTGAGCGCGACCTGCGTGCCGATGATGCTGCCCCAGTCGCCGCCCTGCACGCCGTAGCGCGTGTAACCGAGCCGCGCCATCAGTGTGGCTTCGATGGCGCCGATGCGCGCGGGGTCGTAACCGGGCTCGCGCGGTTTGTCCGAGAACGCGAAGCCGGGGATCGACGGGATGACGAGATCGAATGCGTCTTCGATCCGGCCGCCGTGCGCCGCCGGATCCGTCAGCGGACCGATGATCTTCGTGAACTCGACGAAAGATCCTGGCCAGCCGTGCGTGATGAGCAACGGGAACGCGTTCGGCCGCTTCGATCGGACGTGGATGAAGTGGATCTTCAGGCCGTCGATGTTCGTCATGAACTGCTCGAACCGGTTCAGCGCCCGTTCCTGCGCGCGCCAGTCGAACCGATCGCGCCAGTAGGACACGAGCTGGGTCAGGTAGGTGACGTCCGTGCCGTACGTCCAGCCGTCGCCCTGCAACGCCTCAGGGACACGTGGGTTCCTGAGGCGGGCTTTCAGGTCGGCGAGCACCGCATCCGGCACGCGGATCGTGAACGGGCGGATCGCGGTGTCGGCGGTCGCGGCAGGCTGCGCGCCACAGACCTGCGGGATCGCCGCGAACAGGCACGCGAGAACAATCAGCCACGAACATCTGGACATGGTCCGGGATCTTACCCTCAGGTAAGATCCGGACAACCATGAAAACCAGGATCACGGAACTGTTCGGGATCGAGCATCCGATCATTCAGGGCGGCATGCACTACGTCGGCTTCGCGGAGCTCGCGGCCGCGGTGTCGAACGCGGGAGGACTCGGCATCCTCACCGCCCTGACGCAGCGCACGCCGGACGCGCTCGCCGCCGAAATCCACCGCTGCCGGCAGATGACCGACAAGCCGTTCGGCGTCAACCTCACCTTCCTCCCCGTCGTGGCGCAGCCTGACTATCCGGGATACGTCCGCGCGATCATCGAGGGCGGCGTGACGATCGTCGAGACCGCCGGCAACAATCCTCAGAAGTGGCTGCCGGTGCTCAAGGACGCGGGGATCAAGGTGATTCACAAGTGCACGTCGGTGCGGCACTCGCTGAAGGCCGAGTCGATCGGCTGCGACGCGGTGAGCGTGGACGGCTTCGAGTGCGGCGGTCACCCCGGCGAGGACGACATCCCGAATTTCATTCTCCTGCCGCGCGCGGCGGAGGAGCTGACGATTCCTTTCGTCGCGTCTGGCGGCATGGCTGATGGACGATCACTCGTGGCCGCGCTGGCGCTCGGTGCGGACGGGATCAACATGGGCACGCGCTTCATCGCGACGAAGGAAGCGCCCGTGCATGACCATGTGAAACAGGCGCTGGTCGACGCCAGCGAGCTCGATACGCGGCTGGTGATGCGGCCGCTGCGCAATACCGAGCGTGTGTTGCACAACGCCGCCGTGGACCGCGTCCTCGAAAAAGAGCGGACGCTTGGCGCGGCCCTGACGTTCGCCGACATCGCCCACGACGTGTCCGGTGTCTATCCGCAGATCATGCAGCAGGGGGAGATGGACGCTGGCGTGTGGTCGTGCGGCATGGTGGCGGGGCTGATTCACGATGTGCCGACCGTGCGCGAGCTGATCGATCGCATCATGGCCGAGGCAGACGGGATCATCCGGCGGCGGCTGATGACGGCTTTATGAAGGGGCGGACGCGGATTTCTCTCGCGTCTCCTAGGCAATTCCCTTTCTGAACGTCGCGAGGTCGGCGTCGGTCACCGACGCCTTCACGATCGCGGGATTGCCGCCGCCCTTCGCCGCGCGATCCGCGCCGAGTCCCCGCGATCCACCGGACGCCGACACCTGCGCGGTCTGTCGCTCTGGTGCGGCCGCCGGTTTCAGCGCGCCGAGGCCGAATCCCTTTTTCGGCTCGTCCTTCTTCGCTTCGTCCTTCTTGGCTTTATCGTCCTTGGCGGGCGCGGTCGATCCCGTCAGCCCCGCGGCGCCTTCTTCCACCGTCGCGATCGATGTCACCGCCGTCGGCTCGTACTTGATGTTCTCTGTGTAGCGCGCCTCGACGGTGGCGCCCGTCTTGGCGCCGGCGAGTTTCTTGATCGCCTCGATGCGTTCTTTCGTTTCCGGGTGCGATGCGAACAAGCCGTTCTGCGCGGGCTGATCCCTGTTGCGGTCGTCGAGGCGCGTCAGGAACGCGGCCAGTGTGCCTGGCGAATAGCCGGCCTTCTCCGTCAGCGCGACAGACACTTTATCGGCATCCATCTCATCGCCGCGATCGAACTTGTTCTCGAGGACTATTTCGTACGCTTTGTTCGCGATCTTGTCGAGGAACGGTCCGCGATCCGACAATGTCTCGCTGGTGCCGAGCTGCACGGCTTTGTTTTTCCTGATCGCGTTCACGGTGTGCTTATGCGCCACGTGGCCGATTTCGTGCGCGAGCACGCCCGCCAGCTCCGCCTCGCTCGTGATCAACCCGAGCGCGCCGCGCGTAATGTGGATGATCCCGCCAGGTGACGCGAACGCATTCACGCCGTCGGTGTCGAGGACGATGAAGGTCCAGGGGAGCGCCGGACGCTCGGACTGCTTCGCCAGTGTGGCGCCGACGAGCGTGACGTACTTGTGGACGGGCGCGCTCTGCACAACGCCGAAGCGCTGGCGGATCCTGGCGCTCACGTCCTCGCCAATCTTCCGCTCTTCCGCCTCGGTGACGTTCAGGTCGTCGAACTTGTCCTTGGCGTCTTTCGCCTGCTGGAGCCGTTTGAGTCCCTGATCCAGCCCGCCGAACTGCGCATGCGCGGGAAGCGCGAGCGCCAGCAACGCGACCACGAGTATCGACTGCTTCATATACCTGCCTCTTCAATGCGAGCCGTGCCCGGAGGGTACGGAGAAAACGGTTTAACACAGAGAAACGGAGCAACAGAGGAAGAACGGGGTAGAGCGGGTCGACGGGTGTCGCGACGCGACGCACGCGGCTGAATCGGATCGAAACACGAGCACGTCGGTCTGGTCAGTGCTCGTGTTTCGATCCGATTCAGCCGCGTGACTCTGGCCGCTGCGCGGCCCGGCCGTCGACCCGGCCCCGTTCGCGGCTCCGTTCCTCTGTTCCTCCGTGTGATCCCGTTCCCTCCGTCACCTCTGTTCACTCACGTCCAACGACTTCAAAAATCGCCACTGGCTGGGTCTTGCCTTTGACGACCACGTCGCCGAGCGACCGGAGTTGATACGAACCGCTCAGCTGCGTGCGCGTGGCGTCGCTGATGATAATCCGAGTTCCGTACTGTTTGTTCAGCGATTCCAGACGCGATCCCAGGTTCACGGCGTCGCCGATCACGGTGTAGCTCATGATCGCGTCGGACCCGATGTTGCCGGCAATCATCGGCCCGGTGTTGATGCCGATGCCGATGTCCAACGCCGGACGCCCTTCGGATTTCCAGCGCGCGTTGAGAACGGCGAGCGCCGCGATCATGTCGAGCGCCGCCTCGACCGCGTGGTCCGCGTGCTGCGGGTCGTCCAGCGGCGCGCCGAACAGCGCCATCACCATGTCGCCGACAAACTTGTCGAGTGTGCCCTGGTGCGCGAAGACAAGATCCACCATGCGGGTGAAGTACTCGTTCAGCATGCCGACGATTTCTTCTGGCTGCCCGTTCTCGGAGACGGTCGTGAATCCGCGAATGTCTGAGAACAGCACCGTCATCTCGCGGCGCTGACCGCCAAGTCGCGCGAGCGCGGGATTCGCCACGAGCTGCTCGAACACGTCCTTCGACACGTACTGGCCGAACAGTTTTTTCATCTTCCGCTTCTCGCGGCCCTCGACGACGTACTGATACGCGACGCCGCCAAACAGCGCGAACGACGAGGCGAGCACCGGCTGCGAGAGGTTCAGCCAGTAGGCGTCCGCGAACAGCCGTGTCGCAATCCAGGTCAGGCCGGCGAGCAGGACCGCGGTCGCTCCTGTGGCCCACCACGCCGGAAGCGCCGTGGCGACGAGACCGATCGCGATCGCTGCGCCAGTGATAGTCGCCACGCGGACGCCGCCGCTGGCGGCGCGGATGAAGCGGTTGGACAGGATGTCGTCCGCCACGCCCGCATGGATCTGCACGCCAGGCATCTTGCCGTTCGAGAACGGCGTCTCGAACACATCGTAGAGTCCGGCCGCGGTCGTGCCCACGAAGACGATCTTGTCGCGGAAGATCGCGGGATCAAATGTCGGCGTCTTTCCCGCGAGGAGTTGCTCCTCGGAGTACAGCAGATCGAAGAACGAGTATGTCGGATAGGTGTGGGTCTTCAGATCGTCGAGGAGCGCGGGGCCGCGGAAATTGATCGGGCCCCACAGATATTCCAGCACCCCATCGGCGGCCGCCACGCGACGCTGCGTCAACGGCATCACGCGATCGCCGTAGCGCAGCAGCGCGCCGTCGAGCCGGACATCCTGCGGACGGATACCAGCCACGCGAAGCGCCGCGCTCACACCGAGCGACGGCAACACCTTGTGATGCGTGCGCACGAACGGGATGGTGTGGCGCATCGGGCCGTCAGGATCGAGCACGAACCGGTTGTGACCGAGGCCGGACGCCGCTGCCGCAAGCAGGTCGATCGGCGGCAGGACGCCGCGCAGCTCGTAGATGCCATCGACGTCCAGCGGATAGCCGGAATCGGGCAGATCCAGATGCTCGACCTCGGTATCGTACGACGCATCCGCCACCAGGATCACGTTACCGGCGGCCTTCACCGAATCCGCCAGCGCCCGATCCGACTCCGCGCCGCTCATGGTCGATCCGCCAAAATCAAAGCCGCGGCGCGTGTCGGCATCCGAAAACACGACGTCGTAGGCGATCGCTTTCGCGTGCGCGCGCGCCAGGTAGTCGATCAGCATCGAGTGCACGGCCCGCGGCCAGGGCCAGCGCCCGGCGTTCGGTTGCAGGCTGCGCAGCGAGATTTCGTCGATCTCGACAATCGCGATGTCCGTGCGTGCGGTCTCGGGGCGGGCGGTGTGCGTCAGCCGCCAGTCGTAGGTGCGCAGCTCGGCGAGCTCGAACGGGCTGAGACCACCGCGCGACACCTCGGACAGCAGGAGATCGCCCCCGAGCACGAGCGCCGCGGCGCCCAGCCCGATCAGCAGAGCGGCTGTGCGCTTGCCAGCCATCAGTACGCGAACGGGACATCGATCCGATCGGTCGCCATGCGCCGATTGTATAATCCTCCCGTAATGCACATGCGGAAGAAGCTCGCTGCCCTGGCGCTCTCGCTCTGCTGCGGCGCCGTGGTCGCCGCCGCCGCGGATCGCATTTTCACCACGGCGAACCCGGCCGCAGAGCTCAAGCGCCTGTTTCCCGCCGCCACCGCGTTCTCAACGCTCACCGGCGAACCTCTGCACTTCACGGCCTACGCCGCGGATCCAAAAGTCACGCCGGCGACGCCTCCGCTCGGTGTGGCCTTCTGGACGACCGACCTCGTGCCGCAGGAGCACGGCTACCACGGCCCGATCCACATCCTCGTTGGCATGAACATGACCGGCGTGCTGACCGGGGTCGTCGTCACGTACGACTCCGAGCCGTACGGCTACTTCTCGGTGGAACCGCCGAAGTTCGCCGTGCAGTTCAAGGGGAAGAACATCGGCGATCCGTTCCGCGTCGGCAGCGATGTCGATGCCGTGTCGCGCGCCTCGATCAGCATCGCGAGCGCGACCCGCGCGATCCGCGACAGCGCACGCATGGCCGCGAAGCAGCTGCTGGCAGAGGCCGCGAAATAGTGGACGCGGCCGTCGAAAGCTGGCAGGACATTCTCGGACCCCAGGCGCTGGACCTGGGCCTGCTGACCGCATTTCTCGCGCTGGCCCTGGTCAGTTTTTTTCGCAAGAGCGTCGCACTGAAGTACGTGACGTTCGTGGCCTCGGTCGGCTACCTGGGATTCGCGAAGAGCAGCCTGGTGTCGGTCAGCGATGTGTTCCGGCTCACCGACTTGAGCGTGCCTGAGTTCAAGTACAGCCTCACCTGGTACGCGTTCATGCTCTTCGTCGTCGGATCGACTGTGCTGTGGGGCCGTGTGTACTGCGGCCGCGTGTGCGCGTTCGGCGCGCTGACGCAGTTGATGGACCCGATCATTCCTCGAACGATGCGATTCGAGGTTCCGGTGCGGATCGAAAAGTACGCCAACCTGATCAAGTACGGGATCCTGGCGACGGTGCTCGTGTATTTCCTGATCACGCACGATGTGGCGCTACCGGTCCGCTACGTTGAACCGTTCTGGATGTTCAGCCTGTTCGGGACCACCGCCATGTGGGCCGGCGTCGCGGTGCTGCTGGCCGCCACTCTGTTCGTCCGCAATGTGTACTGCCGTTTCCTCTGCCCGGTTGGTGCGGCGCTCGGCATCATCTCGCAGTTGACGACCGTGTTCAGCATCAAGCGCTGGTCCGAGTGCAGCACCTGCAAGATCTGCGAGAAGACGTGCGAGTGGGGCGCGATTCGCGGGCCGCAGATCGTGAAGAGCGAATGCGTGCGCTGCGACGACTGCGAGCGGCTCTACATGGATCAGAAGAAATGCCCGCACTGGCTGATCCTGTTCAAGCGCAAGGGCAACACCGCCGTTCCTGTTTCCAACCTGGGTTAGTCGCGCGCCCTGGCGGGTCCTGACCGCGAACAGCCCACTCGGGTGCTCGGCGAAACGCACTCTTCAGAACTCGAGCTAAATCGCCTGCGCGCCCAAGTGGGCGCCCGTTCGCGGCCACCCGCGCGAAGCCTTTCACCATCTGTCAACGGCGTTGGCTATTGTGTTTGACGCCGGGACCGAACTGGAGCCAGATGAAGTTCTCTCCTGATGGCGGTGTTGCTGGCAACGTGTAATCGCGCTGCACTTGAATCAGGTTTCCGAGATTGTCAACTGGCTCGTTCGCGCCCCTGGTCCCCGGGAGCGCGTGAATCACGATCTTGCCAGCGACCATCCCTTTACGATTTTCCTCTTCAACATGTTCGGGTCTGATTCCAATGTTCTGCAAGTTGCCGTTCGGGCAATTTGACCCGACGACCGCTAAGGTCATCACGACATCGGCGAGCGGATTGGCTTCAGGGGAAGTGATCAGCCGCATGCACTTCGCGTCGGGACCAATGGCGCGTCGAAACGCCATGAAGACCCTGATGAGGCTCGTCATGTTGTAGAACGCGCCATCGGTGAATCGAAGCGTGTGCTTGCGTTCCTCGACTTCGGCGCGCGCCGCGTCACGCTCTCCGCGCAGCGTTGCGACCGCGGCAACCAGGATGTGATGATCGTCGTAGATGATCCTCGTCGCATAGACAGCAAACAGAATTCCAAGCACAACTACTACCGCCACGATCGAATAGAGCGTCGGCCAGATGGAATCTTTGAGAGCTGCCGAAACGAGAGGATCAACACCGCGCCGTCGGTGCGCGAGATTGACGAAAAGGCTGATTAGAAGAGTGATGACGGGGACAGCACCAGAAAACACAAGCAGGCCGAGAGTTCTGGTTCCCAAGCCGGAGAGAAGCAGCTCCCAGGTCCGGCTGAGAAGCGCGCTCAAATGACGGGACCATTCCGCGCTCACCACAATCGCGCGAGTGCAGCACCCGTGCGGGGATTTTCCTCGACCGAACCCATCCGACGATGATCTGCTGTCGGCATGGCCGTTCTCAACGCTAAAGTATAGTCGCGGGAATCTGCGGCTTCTTCGCTTGGCCAGCACCAAGCTCGCGCGATCTTTCGTCCACGAGTGCTTTTTCGACGCGCACGACTGCCCGAACGGGAGGATCTTCGCTGAGCGCTTCCTACTCGCGGGACAAGCAGGCCCGGAACGTGGTGCGCGACTGCGTTACTGAAGCAGCCCTATCAAGCCACGTCTGGCGAGTGCTCATGACCTGGGAATGCGAAACCGGTTCTGCGAAGTTCGAGCGGTTGAAGACAAAACTTGCGGCGTTCCTGGGGGCGGATTGATGGCGAATGTCCCGAAGAGGCAACGCTACACGCCGAGGTTCTACCTCGAGAACTTCACCGATTCCGGCGGTCTGCTTCATATCGTACCGCGCAACACCGGGCGCCGCTGGACTTCGAGAGCGGCGAATACCAGGCTCGAAAGAGATTTCTACACGCTAGAGGACGTTTCGGCCACACCTCGTGCAACGACACGGCATTTCTTTGACCCGTTGACCCGAACCATAGAAG